>NZ_JAGPXV010000354.1:0-6155 GCF_018070405.1 Micromonospora sp. D75 | reverse complement strand
GTTCGAGAACGACCTGATCGACCGGGCCCGCGCCCAGCGCCGCCGGCTCGTGCTCCCCGAGGGCGCCGAAGAACGGATCCTGCGCGCGACCGAGGTGCTGCTGCGCCGGGGCGTCGCCGAGATCACGCTGCTCGGCCGCCCGGACGAGATCGCCCGCCGCACCCGGGAACTGGGCGTGGACCTCGGCGACGCGCAGGTGGTCGACCCGGCGACCAGCCCGTGGCGGGACGAGTTCGCGCAGGCGTACGCGCAGTTGCGCGCCCACCGCGGCGTCACCGTGGAACTGGCGCACGACATCGTGGCGCAACCCAACTACTTCGGCACGATGATGGTGCAGACCGGCCACGCCGACGGCATGGTGTCCGGCGCCACCCACACCACAGCCGCCACCATCCGGCCCGCGTTCGAGATCATCCGGACCGTGCCGGGCGTCTCGGTCGCCTCCAGCGTCTTCTTCATGCTGCTCGCCGACCGGGTGCTCGTCTACGGGGACTGCGCCGTCAACCCCGACCCGGACGCCGACCAGCTCGCCGACATCGCCATCTCGTCGGCCGACACCGCGGCCCGGTTCGGCATCGAGCCGCGGGTGGCGATGCTGTCCTACTCCACCGGCAGCTCCGGCGCGGGCGCCGACGTGGAGAAGGTCGCGGCGGCCACCAAGCTGGTCCGGGAACGCCGGCCCGACCTGCTGGTCGAGGGCCCGATCCAGTACGACGCGGCGATCGACCCGCAGGTGGCCGCCACCAAGCTGCCGGACAGCCCGGTCGCCGGGCGCGCCACGGTGTTCATCTTCCCGGACCTGAACACCGGCAACAACACGTACAAGGCGGTGCAGCGGTCGGCCGGGGCGGTGGCGGTCGGGCCGGTCATGCAGGGCCTGCGGCGGCCGGTAAACGACCTGTCCCGCGGCGCCACCGTGCCCGACATCGTCAACACGGTGGCGATCACCGCCATCCAGGCCGCCGCGGAGGCGTCGGAATGAGCCGCATCCTGGTCCTCAACAGCGGGTCCTCGTCGGTCAAGTACCGGCTGTACGACGGCGACGACGTCCTGGACAAGGGCACCGTCGAACGGATCGGCGAACCCGGCGGCGGGCCGGCCGACCACGAGAGCGCGGTCCGGGAGATCATCGGTCGGCTCGACCTGACCGGGCTGGCCGGCGTCGGCCACCGGGTGGTGCACGGCGGGCGGAAGTTCAGCGAGCCGGTACGCATCGACGACGCGGTGGTCGCCGCCATCGAGGACCTGGTGCCGCTCGCCCCGCTGCACAACCCGGCCAACCTGGCCGGCATCCGCGTGGCCCGGGAGGCGCTGCCGGACGTCCCGCAGGTGGCCGTCTTCGACACCGCGTTCCACCACACGCTGCCCGAGGCCGCCGCCACGTACGCGATCGACAAGGCCACCGCCGAGCGGTACGGCGTCCGCCGGTACGGCTTCCACGGCACCTCGCACGCGTACGTCTCGCGGCGCACGGCGGACCTGCTCGACCGCCCGTACGACCAGCTCAACACCATCACGCTGCACCTGGGCAACGGGGCGAGCGCCTGTGCCGTCCAGGGTGGCCGCAGCGTGGCCACCTCGATGGGCATGTCACCGCTGGAAGGCCTGGTGATGGGCACCCGCAGCGGCGACCTCGACCCGACAGTCATCTTCCACCTGCGCCGCGAGGGCGGCATGGGCGTCGACGACATCGACGACCTGCTCAACCACCGCAGCGGCCTGCTCGGGCTGACCGGCGCCAACGACATGCGTGAGGTGCTGGCCCGGCGTGCCGCCGGTGACCCGGACGCGACACTGGCCTTCGACGTCTACTGCCGGCGCATCACCGGCTACGTCGGCGCGTACTACGCGCTGCTCGGCCGGGTCGACGCGATCGCGTTCACCGCCGGGGTGGGCGAGCACGCCGCGCCGGTGCGTTCCGCGTCGCTGGCCGGGCTGGAGCGGCTCGGCATCGCCGTCGACCCGGCGCGCAACGACGGCCACGGCGACCGGATCGTCTCGCCGGACGGCGCGGAGGTGGCGGTGCTCGTGGTCGGCACCGACGAGGAGCGGGAGATCGCCCGCGAGACCCGCGAGGTGCTGGGCGTCTGACCGCGTTCTGGGCGACGGTGCCGCCACCTCGGGGAAGTGGCGCGATCCCGGCCCCTCCGATGCCGCCACCTCGGCGAGGTGGCGTGACCCCAGCGCTTCCAAACCCGACCCTGCCGCTGCCGGCGACCGGCGCGCGGCGGCCGGGTCAGCCCAGGGCGATCCAGGCGACCAGCGCGACCACCACGACGACGGCGACAGCCACACCGGCGATCAGCGGCACCCGGGACGGCGCCGACGCCGACGCGGCCGGCTCGGGCGAATCGACGAACGCGCGGAACTGCGCTGTGTTGCCACTCGGGTCGGTGTAGTTCTCAGCCATGCGGGTGACCCTAGCGAAACCGGCCGGACCAGGCCGCCCCGCCAGGCCGGAGCTCGACATCCGGCTCACCGGGCCCGCGCAAACCCGCCCGGCCGGTGGAGGCGTCGCCCGGCCGGGTGGTGACGGCAGCCGATCCGGACGGCGGGCGCGGACCGACCACTCGGCTGCCTACCGTGCAGGTGTGAGGGGGCAGCGGCTGGTGGCCGCGCTGATGACGGCGCTGCTGGCCGGCTGCGGCCAGGCCGTCGCCACCACCGATCCCGTACCGGCCGGTGTCCGGCCCGCGCCCGATCGCCAGTACGCGGTGGGGATGCGCCAGTTCACGCTCGACCCGGAGGGCACGCGGCCGCTGCCGGTCACCGTCTGGTACCCGGCCGATCTGCCCACGCAGGCGACCCCGTCCACTTCCGCAGGTCCCGCCGCACCGGCCCACACCACCGCGCTACCCGGCTCCGCCCCCGCACGTGACGCCGCCCTCTCGCCGGGCCCCGCCGCCACCTCGACCGGCCCCGCCGCCGGGCCGTCCGGCACCGGCACGCTTGACGGGCCACGGGTACGGCCGGGCGCGCCGTTCGCGGCGGGCCGGTTCCCGGTGGTCCTCTACAGCCACGGGCTGCGCAGCCTGCCCGCGCTGCACGCCGCCCTGACCAGCCGCTGGGCGGCCGCCGGGTTCGTGGTGGTAGCGCCCACCTACCCGCGTACGAGCCTGCGCGCCCGCAGCTACACCCGCGACGACGTACGCAACCAGCCGGCCGACGCCTGGCGGCTGGTCCGTCACCTGGTCCGTCTGGGCACCCGCCCCGGTGACCCGCTCGGCGCGCACCTGGCCGTGGACCGGTTCGCCGCCGCCGGGCACTCGGCCGGTGGTCACACCAGCCTCGGAATGTTCGCCTCCGGGCAACCGACCCCGCTACGGGCCGGGATCGTGATCGCCGGTGGCCGGATGGTCGCCGGCTTCTCCCGTCCGCTCGCGCCGATGCTGTTCGTGCACGGGAGCGCCGACCGGATCGTGCCGGAGTCGATCGGCCGGGCCGCGTACGCCCGCTGCCTCGGACCGGCCGCCTTCCTGAGCCTGCGCGGTCAGGGCCACGGCGAGTATCTGACGCCGGGCCGGGCCGGTTTCCCCCAGGTGCTCGCCACCACCACCGACTTCCTGCGCTGGACGCTCTACGCCGACCGGGCGGCGCTGCGTCGCCTCCCCGCCGACGCGACAGCCCCCGGCACAACTTTCACGACCCACTCCCTCCCCACGTGACCGCACCCGGCCCAGCGCCGTTGATCATGAAGTTGACGGCGACAAACCGGACAGCAGATGCCGCCAACTTCATGATCGACGCGACCCACGGCGGTGGGTAGGGTGCGGGCGTGGACGGGCTGGAAGGGCGGCAACTGGGCGCCATCCGTGAGGTCGTCGAGGTGGCCGGAGCGGCCGGGATCGACGTCTGGCTGCGCGGCGGCTGGGCGATGGACTTCCACCTCGGAGCGGTGAGCCGCCCCCACGTCGATGTCGACTGGTACTGCTGGCGGCGGGACGCCGACCTGCTGGCCGACCGGCTCGGCGCGCTCAGCTGGCGGCCCGACCCCCGAATGCCGGCAACGCTCCAGCTCGACCTGGTCCGGGACGACGTCGAGCTGAGCTTCGCGTACCTCGACCGGGACACGGCGGGCCGGGTCGTCGTGGGCGCCGGACCGTGGGCGGGCACCGTCCTGCCCGAGGGCATGCTGAGCGCCCCACCCGGCCGGATCGGTCCGCTCGCGGCGCCGGTGATCAGCGTCGCCGCGCAGATCGAGTTCAAGGAGATGTTCCCGGTCTGGATGCCGGAGCGGCCCCGCCGTGCCAAGGACGCCGCCGACCTGGCCCGGCTCCGCGCATCGGCGTGCGACCACCCGACCGGCTGACCGGGCGGGGTCACAGGCGATCGCGAGGCACAATTCAGTTCATGCGCCGTCGTCCCGTCGCCCTGCTCACCGCCGCCGTCCTCGGCGCCGCCCTCGCCGGCTGCTCGGAGCAGCCCGCCGCCCCGGCCGGGCGGCCCGCTCCGGACACCGCACCGACAAGCGTCACACCGACCCCGCGCGTACCCGCCGGCAAGGCGCCCACGGAGAGCTTCGCGGTCGGCGTACGCCAGGTGAAGCTGAACCGGGACGGCAACCGGCCGTTGCCGGTGACGATCTGGTACCCGGCGGCGGGCGCGGCCGGTGGCGCGGTCGAGCGCTCCGCCCCGGCGGCGGACGGGCGGTTCCCGGTGGTGCTGTTCAGCCACGGGCTGACCGCCCGGCCGGAGGACTACCAGGTGCTGCTCACGCGCTGGGCGGCGGCCGGTTTCGTGGTCGCCGCGCCACGATTTCCGCACACCTCTCGGGGCACCGACGGCAACGCGCTGGACGTGCTGAACCAGCCGGCCGACGTGTCGTACGTGCTGACCCGGGTGCTCGCGCTCGGCGAGAAGGCGGGCGATCCGCTGCGTGGCCGGCTGGACCCGGAGCGGGTGGCCGCGACCGGGCACAGCGCCGGTGGCGTGACCACTATCGGCCTGTTCACCGCGGGCCGGGACGCGCGGCTGGACGCGGGCATCGTCTTCGCCGGCACCGCGCTCGGCGTGGGCACCGCGTTCGCCGGCACCGTCGCGCCGCAGTTGTACGTGCACGGTGAGGCCGACGAGGTGGTGTCGTACGCCGCGGGCAAGGCCGTCTTCGACGCGGTGCCGTGGCCGAAGGCGATGCTCAGCCTGCCGAAGGGCGACCACGGCCGGGCGCTGCTCGGCGACGGCAAGGCGCTGGGCGTGGTCGCGGACACCACGATCGAGTTCCTCCGCTGGACGCTCTACGGCGACCCGGCGGCGAAGGAGCGCCTCCCCGCCGCCGCGGCCCGAGGCGGTGTGGCCACGCTCGACGACCGGCTGTAAGGAAGGGCCCCTTATTAACGCCTCCGGTAGAGAAGGGGCCCCTTCTTAACACGCCGCGCCGCGCGCCGCCAGCGCCGAGCGCCGCCAGCGCCGAGCACCATCCGCGCCGCGCGCCTCAGGCGGTGTGGTCGACGACCACCTTGCCGAAGACGTCGCCGGACTGCAGCCGGGCGAACGCCTCGGTGATCTCGCTGAACGGCACCACCCGGTCGACCACCGGCCGCACCTCGTGCTCGGCGCAGAACGCGAGCAGTTCGGTCAGCTCGTCGGGGGTGCCCATCGAGGTGCCGAGGATCTCCAGCTGCATGGCGAAGACCCGGCGCAGGTTGACCTTCGGCTCGTGGCCGGAGGTGGCGCCGGAGACCACGATCCGGGCCATCGGCGCGGCCGACTTCAGCGAGTGGTCGAACGTGGCCGCGCCGACCGTCTCGATCACCACGTCGACCCGTTCCGGCAGCCGCGCGCCGGGCTCCAGCGCGGTCGCGCCCAGCTCGGCGATCCGCTCCCGCTTGGCGGCGTCGCGGCTGGTCGCGTACACCCGCTTGCCGAGCGCGACGCCGAGCGCGACAGCCGCGGTGGCCACGCCACCGCCGGCGCCCTGGACCAGCACCGACTCGCCGTCGGCGACCCGGCCCTTGGTGGTCAGCATCCGCCAGGCGGTGAGCCAGGCCGTGGGCAGGCACGCCGCGTCGGTGGCCGACAGGCCGTCGGGCAGCGGCAGGAGGTTCATCCGGGGTACGGCGACCAGCTCGGCGAACGTGCCCTGGTAGTGCTCGGAGAGGATGGAGACCCCGCGCGGGTCGCCCGGGGTGGGCACCACCGGGTAGATGACGACCTCG
>NZ_JAGPXV010000353.1:0-6163 GCF_018070405.1 Micromonospora sp. D75 | reverse complement strand
CGGCCCACGCCGGGGACGGCGGGGGTGTCGCGCCGGCCGCCACCGGGTTCGCCGCGCTGCTCGCCCTCGCCGCGTCGGCCACCACGGCCGGGCTTGTGCTGCTGCGACCGCTCGCCGCCCCGGCGCCCCGCCGCCTCACCGCCCCGGCGGTGACCGCCGCCGTCGCGCACCTGCTCACCCTCGGCCTGGGCGGGGACGCCCCCGCCGCCGGAACGCTCGTGCTCGCGGCGGCCTGCCTCGCCCTGCCCGGGTGCGCCGGGCGGCGCGCGGTCGGCGTACCCCTGGCTCTGCTCGTGTCCGCCGGGGCCGGCCTGCTGGCGCTGCCCACCGCGACAGTCGCGGAGGCGACGGCCGCCGCCGGGCACGGGCTCGCCGCCGCGGTGCTGCTGGGCGGCGTCGCCACAGTGCTCGGCGCGGACTCGGCCCGGCGGCGCGTCGCCCACCGGGCGGCGCCCTGGATGCTCGCCGCCGTCACCGCCGAGGCTGCGGCCGGCGCGGTGCGGCTCGGTACCGACCACGCCGCCCTCGGCCCGGAAGGCCCCGGATGGGCCGGCCCGGCACGCTGGGTCTGCCTTGCGGTCGCCGTGGCCGGAGCCGTGGGCCTGGGCGCCGGCCTGCGACGCCGACGGCAGCCGGACCGGGCGTTGCTGCGGGGACAGGCGGTCGTGCTGCCCGCGGTCGTCATCGTCGCCGCCACCGCGACCGCCGTGGCGCTGCCCGCGCCGCCCGGCCGCCCCGGCGCGCCGCTGCTGGTCGCAGTGGACAACGGCGGCCGGGGCCTCCCGCTGGTGGTGGCACCGCAGCGGCCCGGCTGGAACCTCGTGCACGTCGGCGCGGAGGGAGTCTCGGTCGGGACGCGGGCGGACCGCCTCTCCCCCGCCGTCCGGCTGCCCGGTGCCACCAACGGCTGGGCCCTCGTACACCTTCCGCCCGGCCCGAGCCGGCTGCACGTCGCGTACGGCGGACGCCAGGCCGTGATTCGGCTGGACGCCGGGGCGGCCGACGCGCCCGGTCCCGACCTGCGCGGTCCGGACGGGCCGGAGTGCGTCAGCGCGGCCCTCGGCGTGCTCCTGCGGGACGACCCGCAGCCGCTGTCGCGCTGCCCCGCGGACGCCCTCACCTCCGGTGACCGCGAGGACCTCGACGCCACAGTCGCCTTCCTCGTGCCCCGGGCCGAGGGCGCCCTCAGCGTCGTGGGCGACTCCTCGGCCCGCTCCGTCGCGGCGGTCGCCGCCGTCACCGACGCCGCGCGCCGCGCCGGACTGCGTGTCGTACCCCCGGGGTCCGGACGGCATCCGACGCTCGTGGTCACCGGCTGGGCCGGGGCGGAGGCGGCGCTGCGCGACGCCGCGCGGGGGCCGGGCGCGGCGGCCGGCACCTATCTGGCGCCCTGGCTGCTCACCGCCGCGGTGCTGCGCCCCGCGACCGGGCAGATGCTCGCGCTCCGGTTCGACCCACGCGCGGAGCCGGTGTCCCGGTACGTCGCGGAGCTGGCCCGCCGTTTCCCCGGCGAACCCGCCACCGTCTCCGGTTACCTGGCCTGGCAGGGCGGCTCACCCGCCGGGCCGGCCCGGATGTACGCGGCGGCCGCGGTCTCGCTGCCCGGCCCGGTGGCGCACGGCGGGCACGGCCGTTCCGGCTTCCTGCCCGGCGGCACGGTGACCGCGGTGACCGGCCCGCTCGGCTGAGCCGCGACCGCGCTACCGCCCGGGCGGACTCCCGATGATCTTCGGACCGTCCTCGGCGGGCCGCCGCACGTCCTGGTGGTAGTACGCCCGCAGTCCGGCCCGGGCGGCCGCCGGGGCCCCGAGCCAGCGGAGCAGGTTGCGGCCGTCACTGCGGGGCGAACTCCCCGGAACGAGATTGCCCAGGCCGAGCAGCGCTCCGACGAACGCGGCGCTGAACAGCGCCAGGCGCGTCGACACCGTTGCCGTGTGCGTCGCCACGACGACGAGCGCCGCGGCGGCGCCCAGGTTCGCCACCGGGCCGCCGAGATGGAACAGCGCCATCCGCAGCGGCAACGCCGGCATCGACGCCGACGGCCGGACCGACACCTCGTTGCGCCATCCGGTGAAGGGCGCGATGTGGACCGCGACGACCGGCAGGCGCAGCAGCTTCGCCGCGACGAGGTGGCCGCCCTCGTGCAGGGCGAGGTGCAGCCACAACGACAGGCAGGTGAGGCCGGCGGCGGCGATCGCACCCGTCAGGGACTCGGTGACGAGCAGCGCGAGCGCCATCGTCTCCACCGCCAGCAGCAGAGACGCGGCGACGAGCCGGCGGCGCAGCTTCACCGGGCGATGGTACGGCCTGATCGACCCATTGGGCGGCCCCGGAAATCGGATGCCTGGCCCGATCCATGATCAGCAGAATGGGGGCGTCCACCGGCGACGGAAGGTGACCGGCATGCCAGAGAGGCGTTAGTCCCGCGCATGGTGCGCGGGCGGCCGGAAGGGCGGTCGTCACATGGCCCGTACCGACATCCACCGACCCGAGCGTGTGCAGCAGCGGGATCCGTACCTGCGCCGCTGGTTCACCGACATCCACCGGCACCACCTGGGCGCCTGCGACCTGGCCGAGTTCCTCGCCGCGCCCGAGTGGATCCGCACCCGCTGCCACCGCGAGGTGTCGGCGCAGGCGCCCAACCTCTGCGGCTGCCGGCTCTGCACGTTCCAGGCCTGCCGCAGGCTCGGCCGCCGCCAGGAGCGCGTCGCCTGGCGTTCGATCCGCCGGCGGCTGCTCGCCGAGCACCGGGGCGGCGAGCGTGATCTCGACGTGCCCCCGATCCGCGGCAAGGCCTGGTAGCGGTCCGCCGGATCACCGATGAGTTCACATGTCCTGTCCGGTCTCAGCTGGTGCATCCGTTCGGATGCACCAGCTGATTCTTCAGGAGGACGAGAGCCATGAGCGTTGTCGACACCACTCCCCCGCCCGTCGCCCGTGGGCTGCACCGCACGCTGTGGGTGCTCCAGGGTTTCCTCGGCGTCTTCTTCATCGTCGCCTCGGCCGGCCCCAAGTTGTTCGGCGAGACGAACACCGTCCAGTCCTTCGAGGACATGGGCGCAGCGCCCTGGTTCCGCTACTTCATCGGCCTGGTGGAGCTGGCCGGTGGCATCGGGCTGCTGGTGCCGCGGCTCGCCGGCCTGGCCGCCGTCGGGCTGGCGCTGCTCATGGTCGGCGCCGCCATCACCCAGGCGTTCATCCTGGACGGCGGCGCGCTGGTCATCACCCCGGTGGTGCTGTTCTTCCTGTTCGTGTTCATCGCCTGGGGCCGGCGCGACTCGATAGGCCGCCTCTTCAGGCGATGAGCAGGCGGGTGCACCCGGGGTGCGGCCGGCGGCCGGTCACGGCGTCCAGCGCACCCCCGGGTTCACCCGCCCGGACCAGTCGAAGACGGCCATGTTGTCCCAGCCGTTCCCGGTGCCGTTGATGTTCGCCGGGTCCCAGCCGTTGCCGGGGACGGCGTACCAGGTCGGCTCCCAGTAGAAGACCCCGATGGCGCCGGCGTTGCGGGCGGTGTTCTGGACCCAGTCGAACTGCTGGGCCTGCCCGGCCCAGGTCGCGCTGATCCCGTCGCAGGTGACGTCGCCGATGACGTTCGGCTGGCCGTCCGCGTCGTCCCCGGTGAACGGGTACGCGGTCTCCACGATCACCACCGGCTTCCCGTAGCGGTTCCGCAGGTCGACGATGTTGTTGTAGAGGTTCGCCAGGCTGCCGTGCCACATGCAGTAGTACGACAGGGCGGTCATGTCCCACTGCACGCCCTGGGCGCGGATGCCGTCGTAGAACCAGCGGGCGTTGGCGTTGCTGTCGGCGTTGGCGGTGTGGATCATGACCGGGATGCCGCCGCCGCAGGCCTTCACCGCGTTGTAGCCCTGCTTCAGCAGGCCGGCCAGCGGGGCGAAGTCGTTGTTGACGACCTTCCCCTCGTTCCACAGCATCCCGACGTTGATCTCGTTGCCGATCTGCACGCTGTCCGGCAGCGTGCCCTGCCCGCGCAGGGCGGCGCAGACGTCGTACGTGAAGGCGTACACGTCGTTGCGCAGCTGGTTCAGGCTGTGGCCGGCCCAGGCGGCCGGCTTGTACTGCTTGCCGGGGTCGGCCCAGGTGTCGGAGTAGTGGAAGTCGATGAGGACCTTGAGGCCCTTCGCCTTGGCCGCTCTCGCCTGGACCAGCACCTTGCTCTTGTTGTTGTAGCCGCTGGCCGGGTTGTTCCAGACGCGCAGCCGGACGTAGTTGACGCCGGCGGACCTGAGGATGTCCAGCGGGTCAC
The DNA here is from genome assembly GCF_018070405.1 of Micromonospora sp. D75. NCBI lineage: Bacteria > Bacillati > Actinomycetota > Actinomycetes > Micromonosporales > Micromonosporaceae > Micromonospora > Micromonospora sp. D75. Next base: position 1,893 of record NZ_JAGPXV010000353.1, on the reverse strand, counting down.
GGGCGACCCCGCCCGCGTCGTAGTACTTCGCCCCCAGGTCCAGGCTGCGCTGCAAGGACGAGACGTCCGCGCCCCGCATGCTCAGCGTGTTCGCGGCGGCGACGGGCGCCGGCGTACCCCCGATCGTGGTGGTGAGGGCGAGGACGACGGCCGTGACGGCCCCGGCCAGGGCGCGGCGGCGGTGGCGTGTGGTCACAGGACTTCCTCTCAGCCGACTGTGCAGGGGGCGCCGTTGAGCGAGAAGCCGGTCGGCGGCGCGTCGCTGGCGCCCCACCGTCCCTGGAAGCCGAAGGTCGCGGATCCGTCCGGGGCGATGACGCGGTTCCAGTCGACGTTGCGGGCGGTCACCGTGGCGCCGGTCTGCCCGACCGTGGCGTTCCACGCGTTGGTGATCTGCTGGTCGCCGGGGAAGCCGAACGTGACGATCCAGCCGTCGACCGCCGCCGTCCCGGTGTTCTGGACCGTCACCGTGGCCACGAAGCCGCCGGCCCACTCGGACTGGTTCCGGTAGGTCACCCGGCAGGTCGAGGGCGGCGGTGGTGGCGGAGTGGTCGTCGTGGGCACGGTGACGGTGTTGGAGGCGATCGACACGTTGCCGGCGGCGTCCCGGGCCCGCACGTAGTACAGGGTGCGCAGCGGCGTCGACGGGGGCAGCGGCCCGGTGTACGTGGTCCCCGGCACGGTGGCGACGAGCGTCGAGGTGAACCAGCCGTCGAACCGGTAGACGTTGTACCCGAGCACGCCGACGTTGTCGGTCGACGGTGCCCAGGACAGCGTGGCGGTGGAGCCGGTCATCTCGCCGACTGTGAGGTTCTGCGGCGCGCTCGGCGGGGTGGTGTCCGGGCCGGTGTCGGTCACCGGGGTGACCACAGTCAGCGCGTCGGTGGCGGCCGAGCGGCGGCCGTCGCCGTCGCGGGCCGACACCCGGAACGAGTACTGCCGGCCCGGCTGGATGTAGTTGGTGATCGTGGTGGTGGTGACGTCGCCGAGGCTGAGGCTGTAGATCACGTCGTCGAACGCCTGGTAGTAGGTGATGTCGTACCCGACGACGGGGCAGCAGCCGCGCGTGGCGGCCGTCCAGGTGAGGGTGACCGAGGTGGTCCGCACCTGGGTGGCGGTCAGGTTCGTGGGCGGGCTCGGCGGGAACGGCGTGGTGCTGGGCGTGCTGGGCGTCGACGTGGGCGGCGAGACGGTCCCGGTCGGGTCCGCGACGGGCGCCGCGGCCCCGCCGGGCGCCGGTGCGACAGCGGGGTTCGCGGCGCCGGCGCCCGCCGGCGGCACCGCGGTCAGGGCGGTGCCGAGCACCGCCGTGGACACCACGACGGCCGCCGGCAGACCCGGCCGCAGACGGCGCAGAAGTGAGGACGAGGAGACGGCAGCCATACGCCGACGATGCCGCCAACGCATCGATGATCGCCAACGTATCCCACACCTCGGTCGGGACGGCAACCCGGCGACCAAGGCACCACCTTTGCCTGATTCGTCGTTTTGCGCCGCCTATCTGAGCAATCAGCCACAATCGGAGAGACAGGGTGAGCCGCTGCGGAACGGCCACCGCACACACGAAGGCTGGACGGGAATCGGCGATGGCCACCTTCGAGTACCGCTGCCCGCAGGACGGCAGCTTCGACGTCGTGATGCCCGTCGGCACCGCGGGCCCGTCGACGAGCTGCCCCCGATGTGACGGCCCGGCGACCCGGGTGTTCTCCGCGCCCCGGCTCACCCGCACGCCGGCGGCGCTGCGCGAGGCCATCGACCGGACCGAACGCAGCGCGGAACAGCCGGCGGTGGTCGGGCAGGTGCCCGGCCGTCGCCCGGCGCGCCGCTCGACGAACCCGGCCCACGCCCGACTGCCCCGATGGTGACCACGAGAAGGGCTCAAGACCGTGCCTG
>NZ_JAGPXV010000352.1:0-6228 GCF_018070405.1 Micromonospora sp. D75 | reverse complement strand
GACCGAGCCCGACCGGTACGGCGCACCGCGTCCCGGTGCCGACCAGCGGTGGCAGGGTCAGCGCCCGCCGGTCGACCGGTCCCGCCCGCACCAGGGCGAGTGGCCCATCATCGAGCCGCGGCCCCGTCCCGAGACGGACACGCGCCGGCCGGACGAACGGCAGCGCCCACCCGTGGAGCGGCCGGCGCCGCAGCGGTACCCGATGCCGCCGTCCGACGCCACCCGGCCGCCCACCGTGATGCCCCGTCCCGAGCCCAGTCGGTCACAGCCGGATGCCGCCGCCCGCCCCGAGACCCGTGCCCCGCAGTGGCCGGTGCGGCCGGACGAGCGCAGGTCGGCGCCACCGGACGAGCGCAGGTCGGCGCCGCCGGTGCAGTGGCCGGTGCGGCCGGCCGGTCACCCGCCGCCCCGGGTCGCCGACGGCCGGGAGACGGCACCTGTCGAGCCGGCCGCACACACCCGTCCCGACGACCGTCCCCGGGTCGTCCCGGTACGGCCCGATCCGGTGCCGCCGCCGGCCACGCCCGGGCGTTCCGGGGAGGGCTCGGCCGCGCCTCGGACCGGCGACACCCCGCGTCCGGCACCTCCTGCGCCGCAGGCCGGCGTGCCCGTCGCGGACGCTCTCGTTTCCGGAGCGCTCGCCCCCGCCGCGCCGCAGGCCGACATGCCTGGCGCGGGCAGCCCCGCTTCCGGCGCGGTCACCCCCGTTCCGCCTCCTTCCGACGCGCACGTCTCCCGTGCGCCCACGTCCGGAGCGCCCACTTCTGGAGCGCAGCGTCCGGGTGGCGCGGCACCGACGGACCGGAGCGAGGGCGCGGCCCGGCCCACGCCGTCGCAGGACGGGACCGCCGAGCGTCACGGCCCGCCTTCTTCCGACCCGGTGAACACGGCGCAACCCGCGAGGGCTCGCCCGGCACCGCCTGCCTACTCCGGTTCCGTGCCCGCACAGCAGACCGCGGGCAGGCCGCCCGTACCCACACCGGCCGAGCAGCAATCCGACGTCAGGCCCGCCGACTCGGTGGAGCACCCGGCCCCGATCGCGCCCCGGCCAGCCGTGGAGAGCGGCGCCGTCGGCGAGCCCGAGGCCGGACCGGACGCCGAGGCCAAGCCGTCGGATGTGGATGCCGGTCGTCGGCGCGAGTCCGAGGTGGAGGTTTCGTCCACGTCGGCCCCTGATGCCGACCGGCCCTACGCCGACGCCAGTGCCCGTCCCGCGCCCGGCACAGGACGGACGGAACCCGGCCCGGCTGTCGACCGGACCGGCGAGCCATCGGAGCGAGCCGAGCACCCCCGCCCGGGGGCGACAACCGCTCCGCCCTCCCCGGCCACGGACTCCGGCGCCGAGGCATGGTTCCGTCCCAGCCAGCCCGCCGCCCCCGCCCAGACACCGGAACCGCCGGAGATCTTGGAAGATTTCGGCCCCCCTGGGGGCCATTTCGTACCAGGATCTCCGGCAGACCGGGCCCAGCCGGCGACGATTCGTACCCCCGAGGTGGCCGAGGCCGGGTCCGGTACCGGCTCGACGCCGCCCGCTACCGGCGTCACCACGCCATCCGACGCCGCAACCAGCGACGCCACACCGAGCGCCCCTGCCGCCACCGACATCAGCACCAACGCAAACACCGACACCGACGAATCCACGAGCACCGCGGACCCGGCGGCCGGACACCTGGACACACCGGACGGGACCGCTTCCGGCGGGGAGAACGCGGGCAACCGCATGCCCGCCACCGGCACGTCCGCCGACACCGGAAGCGGCCGGCCGGTCACCGACGCCGAGCCGCCGGTCACTGTGGATGCCGGGCAGGACGCCACGGATTCAGAGGCTGGCGGCGGGAGCCAGACAGCCGGCGAGCCGGGCGGGGCCGGTCACGTCGAGGAACCGGCCACCACACCGGAGCCGACCGGCAGCATCCGGGCCGACGCCGACCGCGCCGACATCACCGCCTCGCCACTGGAGTCTCCGGGCAGCCGAGCCGAAGCCGACCTCACGAGCATCGCGACCCCGCAATCGGCACCCGCCGGCACCGAGCCCGCCGGCATCACGATCCCGCAGCCGCAGGCCGCCGACACCCCGGCCACCGCGCCCGGCGAGGACTCCGACGGCGAGACCGCACCGACCGGTGACCCGGACCGCGCCCCCGCCGAGCCCGCGGCCGACGGCAAGCCCGCACCTCACACCGACACCACAACCGTCGACCCGGAGCACGACCGCGAGCCCGCACCACCCGAGCCCGCCGACGAGCCGACCGCTCAGACCGACGACGCGCCGACTCCCCGTACCGAAGAAGCGGACACCGACGCGGACGCCGAACCGGCCGGACCGCCGCCGCCCCCGGCGGACCCGGAGCAGGCCCTCGCCGCGGTCGGCTGGCGGCTGGATCCGCGTACGCTGCGCGAGGAGGCGCCCGATCCGGCGCAGTTGCGGCTGATCCGGGACGGCCTGACCGGCAAGCTCGACACCACACTGGACAACCGTGGCCGGGCCCGGCTGCTGAGCCTGCGCGCGGTGGCGTCGCGGATCCTCGGCGACCTGGACGACGCGCTCGGGGACGCGCGGCTGGCAGTCACGTACGCGGAGACGACGGGTGAGCTGCGGCGTACCGCGTTGGCCCGGGCCCGTCTCGCGGAGGCGCTGCGGTGGCGGGGTGACCACGCGGAGGCCGACCGGCTCTTCGCCGAGACGAACTCGCCGGAGCTGCCGGACCCGCTGCGCGCGTTGCTGCACGAGCACGCCGGGCGGAGCTGCTACGACCAGGGACGGCTGACAGAGGCGTGCCTGCACTTCGAGCGGGCGCTGGACCTGCGCCACGGCGAGGACGCGGCGATGAACGCGCGCGTCGAGGTGGCGCTGGACGCGGTCGCGGAGCGGGCCGCCGCCGACGGTTTCGGTCCGGCCCCGCGCCGGCCCGAGGAGGTGCTCGGCGCGCCGCGTCTCCCGGTGGCGACGTTCGACGAGGAGCAGCAGCTCTGGGGGTACGCGAATGCCGACGGCGAGATGGTGATCGCGCACCGGTACGCCGAGGTGCAGCCGTTCCACGAAGGGCTGGCCTGGGTACGCCGTCCGGAGGCGTCCCGCTGGGCGCTGATCGACACGTCCGGCGCGGCGCTGATCGAGGCGAACAACGGCTACCGGGCGGTGGGCGCCTTCTCCGAGGGGCTGTCCTGGGTGTCGATGGACGGCAAGGGCCGCTGGATGGCCGTGGACCGGATGAACATCGTGCGGATCCCGCCCGGGTACGAGGAGGTCAGGTCGTTCCGCAACGGACTGGCGGCGGTACGGCAGAACGGCGGCTGGGGCGCGGTGGACCTCACCGGCGAGGTGGTGGTGCCGACCCGGTACCACGGTCTCGGCACGCCGCTGGCCGACGGACGGAAGGTGGACGGGTTCACCGCCGACGGCCTGGCCGTGGTCGAGCTGGCCGGCCGCCGGGGCGTGGTGGACCGCGCCGGGCGGGTGGTGGTCACGCCGGCGTACCCGACTGTGGTGGTGCATCCGGTGGCGTTCATGGTCGCCACGGAGTCGGGCCGGTGGGGCGCGCTGGACCGGCGCGGCGACCCGCTCATCGACCCGGTGCATCCCGGCCGCGCGGCGGTGGTAGCGGAGATCGACCGTCTGCTCGCCGACGCCAGCCCGGTGCTCTGACCCGCGCCCGGCGGGGAGCGCCGGACGGCGGTCGCCACCGGGCAGGACTAGGGTCGGGAGCATGGAATTCCGTCACCTGGGCCGCTCCGGCCTGATGGTCAGCGAGATCTCGTACGGCAACTGGATCACCCACGGCTCACAGGTCGAGGAGGACGCCGCGCTCGCGTGCGTCCGCGCCGCTCTCGACAGCGGCATCACCACGTTCGACACCGCCGACGTGTACGCCGGCACCCGGGCCGAGTCGGTGCTCGGCCGCGCGCTCAAGGGTGAGCGCCGCGAAGGGCTGGAGATCTTCACCAAGGTCTACTGGCCGACCGGGCCGGGCCGCAACGACAGGGGCCTGTCCCGCAAGCACATCATGGAGTCGATCGACGGCTCGCTGCGCCGCCTGCAGACCGACCACGTCGACCTCTACCAGGCCCACCGGTACGACTACAGCACGCCGCTGGAGGAGACGATGGAGGCCTTCGCCGACGTCGTACGCTCCGGCAAGGCGCACTACATCGGCGTCTCCGAGTGGAAGGCGTCGCAGCTGCGCGAGGCGCACGCGCTCGCCCGTGAGCTGCGCATCCCGCTGATCTCCAACCAGCCGCAGTACTCGATGCTGTGGCGGGTCATCGAGACCGAGGTGATCCCGGCCAGCGAGGAGCTGGGCATCGGTCAGATCGTCTGGTCGCCGATGGCGCAGGGCGTGCTGTCCGGCAAGTACCTGCCGGGCCAGCCGCCGCCCGCCGGCTCCCGCGCCACCGACGAGAAGTCCGGCGCGAACTTCATCGCGCGGTTCCTCAACGACGACGTGCTCACCCGGGTGCAGCGGCTCAAGCCGCTGGCCGAGCAGGCCGGACTGACGATGGCGCAGCTCGCCGTCGCGTGGGTGCTGCAGAACCCGAACGTCGCCTCGGCGATCGTCGGCGCGTCCCGGCCCGAGCAGGTGCACGACAACGTGAAGGCGGCGGGCGTGAAGCTCGACGCCGACCTGCTGAAGGCGATCGACGAGATCGTCGAGCCGGTCACCGAGCGGGACCCGGCGAAGACCGAGAGCCCGGCGCAGCGTCCGTGACGTCGCGCCGTTCCCGGGCCGGCTCGCTCCGGCCCGGGAACGGCCGGTCGGCTACTGCCAGAAGCGGATCAGGGCGTAGCCGATCTGGTACAGCTCCCGCGGCAGCCCGAGCGCGTCGCCGACGGCGAACACCGCGCCGAAGAACGCCCGGTTGATCTGCGGGCTCCACAGCAGCGCGAACAGCAGGATGAAGCCGTACGGGGCGAACAGGTCGTACATCCGCCGGTAGGCGGGGCTGAGCCAGGGCTGGAGCATGTTGCCGCCGTCCAGGCCCGGCACCGGCAGCAGGTTGAGCACGCTGGCGGTGAGCTGGAGGAACGCGAGCAGCCCGACACCGGCCCAGAACTCCAGCGGGCCGCCCAGCTCGGGGCCCCACGCCACCGCGGCCACCAGCACCAGCGTGAACAGCACGTTTGTGGCCGGCCCGGCCAGGCTGACCAGCGTGTGCCGCAGCCGGCCGGGGATGGCGTGCCGGTCCACCCAGACCGCGCCACCGGGCAGGCCGATGCCGCCGAGCAGCACCACGACCACCGGCAGCACGATCGACAGCAGCGGGCTGGTGTACTTCAGCGGGTTGAGCGTCAGGTAGCCCCGGTGGGCGATGTCCCGGTCACCGGCCCGGTACGCGACCACGGCGTGGGCGTACTCGTGCAGGCACAGTGAGACCAGCCAGCCGGAGACCACGAAGAGGAACACGTCGAACCGGACGTTGCCGTACCGGTTCCAGGCCATCACCCCGCTCGCCACGAAGAGCGCGACCAGGGCCAGGAAGATCGGGCTCGGCCGGAACGCCGCCCGGGGCACGCCGAGGACCAGCGGCTCGCCGGGACGGTCGTAGCCGGTCATTCGGCCGGGGGTTGCAGGCTCATCCGGTAGTCCACCCGGTCGTCCTCGACCAGCACGACGGTGGTGACGCCGGATGCCGCGAGCTCCCGCCAGGTCTGGCCGATCCACGACTCGGCGTCCGCCTGGCTCGTGAACGACTCATCCGGCCCGTCGACCGCGTCGCCGTTCGTGCCCTCGTACCGCCAGCTCCACGCCATGCCGCGTCTCCCCTCGCCGCCGTCGTCCCGCAGGACGCCAAACCTCCGCAAGCCTAGTCGCCCGCCCACGACGCTTCACCCCTCGACCGGCGCGGGCCGACGCGCGGGTGCCCGCAAGGTTCGGCCGTCACCAGCGGGGTATCCACGCCGGACGTCGTCAGCGAGGGAGGACACCATGCGGCCGTTGCGGGAGATGGACACCGAGGAGATACGGGCGATGGCGGTACGCGGCGGCATCGAGGCGGCCCACGAGATGGACCGGGAGGAGCTGCTCGACGCGCTTCTCGCCCGCCCCGGCGAGGGAGCCTGGCAGGAGGATCCGAAGCCGGTTGACGTGAATCCCAACGACTATCGCTTCGAGGCCCCCGAGCGCCGACCGCGATGAGCCACCTCTCACTGCCCCGCCGGGGCGGCGGCATCTAAGGTACGGGGCATGTCCGTTGACGGGTGGCACACCCTCCTGGTGCTCGGCGGTATCC
>NZ_JAGPXV010000351.1:0-6236 GCF_018070405.1 Micromonospora sp. D75 | reverse complement strand
GCCGGGACCGGCCGGGCAGGCGCAGCAGCGCCGTCACGTACAGCGGCGCGGTGAGGCACAGCCCGGTCAGCGCGATCGGCAGCCGGTACGCGGGATCACTCAGCGGCAGCACCGCCACGGAGAGCCCGGCGACCAGGACGGCGGCGTCGAGGATCGCGGCGACCCGACGGGACAACGCGACCCGGCGCGCCTGCCGCCCGGTCGTCACGCCCGCCGCGAGTGCGTCCCGGCGCTCGGGTGGGCCGGTTTCGGCGCTCCGGGCTGGTGATTCGGCGGTTCGGGCGTCGACGGTCGGCGGCGCGTTCGGGGCGAGGTCGCTCGGAGCGGGCAGCGCTCCGCCGGCCAGCCAGGCGAGCCGGACGCAGGCGAGTGCGGATCCACCGGCGACGGCGAGCGCAGCCGCGGCCGGACCGGGTAGGAGCCCGGCGACGCCCGCCAGGAGAAAGACCGCGCCGGTGAGCGACACGGCGACATCGGGCAGGGGTGGCCGCCGACGGGGACCGGCGGGAGGAGGGACGGGCACGGCGGTCGCCTTCGTGAGGGGGCACGGGGGCGGTGCGGTTGCGGTTCGCGGTAACGACGTGCGGGGTCGGGGCGGGCGGACGCATCGGCGGGGACCGCTGCGGCCACGCCTAGAAACGATCCCGGAAGCGCCCGGTGACGTCATCCCACCAGTGACATCCGTCACACCCCCGCCTCCCCGACGAGATCTCGGAAGCAAAGGGCCACCATGAGGACCGTTTCCTTCCAAGATCTCCATCACACGACCCGCCCGCGCCAGATCTTGGTACGCAGTCGCCCTCGGGAGGGCTGCCCTCGGGAGGGCGGAAACGTACCAAGATCTCCGGGGTTGGCGGGGCTGCCGGGGCGCGGGGTGGCGGGAGTCGGCCGGGTGGGATCATCGGAGGGTGAGCCGTGCCGATACCGTCCGTTTCCGACACAACCAGGCCATCCTGGTCGCCGCGATCGTCGCCACCATCGGCGCGCTGCCGCTGGCCTCCGCCCGCTGGTGGCTGCTCTGGGTGCTGCTCGTCCCGCTCACCGTCGCGGTCTGGGCGTGGCGCGCCGGCACCGACGCCGACGCCTCGGAACTGCGGCTGCGGGCGATCGCCGGGCAACGCCGGGTGCCGTGGACGCGCGTCACCGAACTGGCCGGCGACGCCCGGGGCCGCGCGCTCGCCCGGCTCGACGACGGCGAGGTGGTGATGCTGCCGGCGGTACGCGCCACCGAGCTGCCCCACCTGATCGCCGTCACCGGGCAGGAGCTGCCCGGTGAGGCGAACGATCAGTAGCCGTCGACCACCCGGTTCGTCAGCTCCTCCCCGGCCACGTACCGGCGTAGCTGCTCGGCCACCAGGCGGTACGCCCGGGGCAGCAGACCGCGTACCGAGCCGCCGATGTGCGGGGTGAGCAGCAGGTTCGGCAGCTCCCACAGGGGATGGTCGGCGGGCAGCGGCTCCGGGTCGGTGACGTCCACCGCCGCCCGCAGCCGCCCCGAGGTCAGCTCGGCGAGCAACGCGGGGGTGCTGACCACCGGCCCCCGTGCGGCGTTCACCAGCAACGCGCCGTCCGGCATCGCGGCCAGGAACTTCTCGTCGACAAGCCCCCGGGTCCGGTCGGTCAGCGGCACCAGCAGCACCACCACGTCCGCCTCCGGCAGCAGGGCGGGCAGCTCGTCCACCCCGTGCACACCCTGGTCCGGGCGCGGCCTACGGGCCACCAGCGTGAAGCTCACCTCGAACGGGGCGAGCCGGTCACGCACCGCCGTGCCGATCGAGCCGGCGCCCACGATCAGCACGCGCTTACCGGCAAGTTCGTCGGTCGGCGCCACCTCGTCGTACGCCCACTCGCGCCGCGCCTGCGCCCGGGCCAGCGGCGCGAACCCGCGCAGCGAGGCGAGGATCGCGGCCACCACCCACTCGGCGGTGGGCGAGTCGTGCACGCCCCGGGCGTCGCAGAGCGTCACACCGTCCGGGACGCGCCCCACCCAGGCGTCCGCGCCGGCGGAGAGCAGCTGCACCACCTCGACGTCCGGCAGGCGGGCCAGGAACGCGCCGGCGTCCGGGCCGGACAGGAACGGCGGCACCCAGAACCGCACCCCGGCCGGGGACGACGGGGGCCGTTCCGGGTCCTCCAGCAGCTCCACGGTGACGCCGGGCGGCAGCTCGCCGAGCAGCCGGAGGCCTTCGGGGTGCGGGATCCATGCCTTCACGACCGCCGACCATATCGGCAGCCCCGGGCCGGCATGGCGTGGGCCGTGACGAACGCCCCGCCCGGGGTCGATTGACAGTGCAGCGGGGTATAACCGAGGACGGGATGCCGGTCGGGTGTTCCGCTTGCTGAGGGCGGTGGCGATGAGCGAGGACGGCCGGGGCCGGGTGGCCGTGCCGATTGCCGCGCTCACCGATCCCGACCGGTTGCGTGCGCTCGACGAGACGCGGCTCGACGCCGTACCCGACGAGGCGTTCGACAGGTTCGCCCGCCTGGTCGGCGACCTGCTCGACGTGCCGGTCGCGCTGGTCTCCCTGGTCGACGCCGACCGGCAGTTCTTTCCCGGCGCGACCGGGCTGCCGGAGCCCTGGGCGGCGCGCCGGCAGACACCGCTGAGCCACTCGTTCTGCCAGCACGTCGTCGACATCGAGATGCCGCTGGTGCTGCCCGACGCCCGCCTCTACCCCCGGGTACGCCTCAACCTGGCCATCGAGGACCTGGGCGTGGTGGCGTACGCCGGAATGCCGCTCACCGACCTGGACGGGCGGGTGCTCGGCTCGCTCTGCGCGATCGACAGCAAGCCCCGGGCCTGGACCCCCGAGCAGCTGCGTACGCTCGCCGACCTGGCCGCCGCGTGCTCCTCGGAGCTGCGGCTGCGCATCGCGGTCCGCGGCGCCGAGCAGGCCCGCCGCCGCGCCGAGGAGGCGCACGACCGGCTCGCCATGCTGGCCGGGATGAGCGAGATGCTCGGCGGCACGCTCGACGTGGCCACTGCCGTCGACCGGCTCGGGCACGCGATGGTGCCGCTGCTCGCCGACTGGTGCCTGATCACGCTCGTCGACCCGGCGGGCCGCCCGCGCACCGTCACCGGCGTACACCGGGACGCCGAACGCGGGGGCGACCTGGCCCGCTTCGCCGAGTTGCTGACGACCGGCCTCAGCGCGGAGTCGCAGATCCGTTCGGTGCTGCGTACCGGGCGGCCGGCGGTGCGGGCCGTGGCCGGACTGGACGACGTGGCGCGCGGCACCACGCGCCCGGAGCTGGTGCCGCTCGCCGACCGGCTCGGCATCGGCTCCCACCTGACCGTGCCGATCACCGCCGCCGGGGACCGGGTGATCGGGGCTGTCACCCTCGTCAACCGCCAGGGGCGGCGCGGTTTCGACGACAGCGACCTGCGCACCGCGCAGGACATCGGAGTACGCGCCGGACAGGCGGTCGGCAACAGCCGCCTCTACGGTGAGCAGCGCCACGTCGCCGAGGTGCTCCAGCACAGCATGCTGCCCACCCTGCCGACGGTGCCGGGGATCGAGCTGGCCGCCCGCTACCTGCCGGTCGCGGACCGGGTCGAGGTGGGCGGTGACTGGTACGACGCGTTCGTCCAGCCCGACGGCGAGCTGGTGGCCGCGATCGGTGATGTCGCCGGTCACGACATCGAGGCGGCGGCCACCATGGGCCAGTTGCGCAACCTGGTGCGCGGCAACGCGTACGGGCGCGACGACCCGGTGGAGTTGCTGGTGGCGCAGCTCGACCGGGCGATGGGCGGGCTGCGGGTGCCCACCGTCGCCACCGCGGTGCTGGCCCGGATCCGCCCGGACGGGGACGGGCTGCGGGTCTCCTGGTGCAACGCCGGGCATCCCCCACCGGTGCTGGTCCGGGCGGACGGCACGGTCTCGGTCGCCGAGGGACGCGGGCCGCTGCTCGGCCTGGCCCGGGCACCCCGGCGTACCGGCCGGACACTGGTCCTCGCCCCGGGCGACACGCTGCTGCTGCACACCGACGGGCTGATCGAGCGCCGGGACCGGTCGATCGACGAGGGACAGGCCGACCTGCTCGCCCATCTCCGCGCCGACGGGCCGGGCGCACCGCTGGACCTGCTCTGCGACCGGCTGCTCGCCGCCGCCCACCGCCGTGAGGACGACGTGGCCCTGCTCGCCCTGCGTGCCGGCTGAGCTGAGCGGCCCGGTTCGGCGCTTCGCCCGGCTAGGCTGGGCCGGGTGAGAGCGCGTCTTCCGTACCCCCGTGCCCGCCGGCTCCGCACGGCGCTGGCGGTGTCCTGCGCGGCGCTGCTGCTGGGCAGCGCCGGTTGCGCCCTCGGCGAGCCCGAGCCGGACCCGGCCGGCGCGCCGCCCAACCTGCCGAGCCCGTCCAGTACCGCCAGCCCGGGTGGGGCCGGCCAGCAGGTGGTCGCCACCGTGCTGGCCAAGGGCCTGGAGGTGCCGTGGGGCATCGCGTTCCTGCCCGACGGCGCGGCGCTGGTGACCGAGCGGGACAAGGGGCGGATCCTTCAGGTCGGCCCGGAGTCCGGCCCGGACGGGCTGGCCGTGCGGCCGGTGCAGACCGTGCCGGACGTGGCCGCCGGCGGCGAGGGCGGTCTGCTCGGCATCGCGGTCTCGCCGGCGTACGAGCGGGACCGGACGATCTTCGTCTACTACACCGCCGAGAACGACAACCGGATCGCCAAGATGCGGCTCGGGCAGGCGCCGACGCCGATCCTGACCGGCATCCCGAAGGCCGGCACGCACAACGGCGGCGGGCTGGGCTTCGGCCCGGACGGTCTCCTCTACGCCAGCACCGGCGACGCCGGGCGCACCGAGAACGCCCAGGACGCGAAGAGCCTCGGCGGCAAGATCCTGCGGATCACCCCGGACGGCAAGCCGGCGCCGGGCAACCCGACCGCCGGGTCGCCGGTCTGGTCGACCGGGCACCGCAACGTGCAGGGCTTCGCCTGGACGCCGGACAAGAAGATGTACGCGGTGGAGTTCGGGCAGAACACCTGGGACGAGATCAACCCGATCAACAAGGGCGGCAACTACGGGTGGCCCCGGGTGGAGGGGCGCAGCGACGACAGGCGCTACGTCAACCCGATCACGCAGTGGCCCACCGGTGACGCCTCCTGCTCCGGCCTGGCCGCCGTGGATCGGCTGCTGGTCGCCGCCTGCCTGCGCGGGCAGCGGCTGTGGCTGGTGGAGCTGGCCGGCAACGGGACCGTCCTCGGTCAGCCGCGCGACCTGCTCAACGACAAGTACGGCCGGCTCCGGGCGGCGGCGGTGGCCCCGGACGGCTCGCTCTGGGTGAGCACCTCGAACCGGGACGGGCGGGGCCGGCCCGCCGCCGAGGACGACCGCCTCCTGCGGCTGGTCTTCGCCGACGGGGGCGCCGGCCGGAGCTGATCCGGGTCGGCAGGTTTGTCAAGATCGCTCAAGGGGCAGGTCAGGATCTCAGCATGGACGGCCACGACAACGAAGAGCACCGCGCGGGGGACGAGACGTCGCCCGGGCGCGGGCCTGCCCGCCGCTGGACGGCGTGGCGGCCGGGTCACCGGCTGCGCCGGCTGGGTGTCGTGCTGGCCCTGTTCGCGGTCACGCTCGGCGGCATCGTGGTCGGCACGTACGCGGGCGGCCACGTCGGCACCGACATCGGCCCGTTCCGGGCCGAGCTGAAGCTCAGCCCGTCACTGAGCGGCGGCACCACCGTCGACATCCCGCCGCTGGGCGCGTTGCTGCTGGACAGCCACGACGGGCCGGCGTACCTGACCGTCGAGGTGGGCGCGCTCGACCAGGGGCGCACCGAGGCGCTGATCGACGACCCGGCCAGCATCAGCCGGGCCAGCCAGTCGGCGGTGCAGGACGTCCGCGACGGCGTGATGCGGCTCGGGCTGCGTACGCTCGCCTCGGCGGTCCTGGCCACGCTGATCCTGGCCGCGCTGGTGTTCCGCGACGTGCGCCGTACCGCCTGGGCCGGCGGCCTGGCGCTCGTCATCACCGCCGGCAGCCTCGGAGTGGCCGCGACGACGCTGCGTCCGCAGGCGATCGAGGAGCCACGGTACGAGGGCCTGCTGGTGAACGCGCCCGCGATCGTCGGTGACGCGCGGCGGATCGCCAACGACTACACCAAGTACGCCGAGCAGTTGCAGCGGCTGGTCGGCAACGTCAGCAAGCTGTACACCACGGTCTCCGCGCTGCCGGTGGTGCAGCCGTCGCCGGGCACCACCCGGGTGCTGCACGTGTCGGACATGCACCTCAACC
>NZ_JAGPXV010000350.1:0-6266 GCF_018070405.1 Micromonospora sp. D75 | reverse complement strand
GTCAGGTGTCATCGGCCTCCAGAACGCGACGGCCCGCTCCCCCGGCGGGGAGCGGGCCGTCGCGGCGGCCGCCGGTCAGTCCGGCACGGCCGCCGCGCCGGCCGGCAGCAACGGCCGGGGCAGCGGCAGGGGCAGTTCGGCGGCGGGACTCGTCACGGCCCCCGGGGTGCCCGTCTCCAGCGCCAGCCGGCGCAGCAGGCCGAGCATCCGGTACCGGCCGCCGGTCGTCCCGACCGGCATCACCAGGGACTTGTCCACCAGGGCGGCGAGCACCACCCGCACGTCCGTGGGCCCGGACGGATGGGGCCGCCAGAACCGCTGGGCGGCCGCCAGGTCGAACACCCCCGGCAGCAACGCGACGCGCTGGAACAGACAACGCTCGGCCACGTCGAGGCGCTGGACGCTACGGTCGAGCATCGCCCGCAGCGACGTGTGGCGTGACTCCGGTCCGGCGGCGGGCGGGCGGAGTCCGTCCAGCGGTCCCTCCAGCTTGCGCAGCACCCCGTCCAGACTCTCGGTGGCCAGGCACGCCGCCGCCATCTCCAGGGCCAGCGGCAGGCCGTCGAGCCGGCGGCAGATCTCCACCGCGACCTCCGCGTCCCGCCGGTCGAGGCGGAACCCGGGGCGGGCCTGGGCCGCCCGTTCGGCGAGCAGCGCGACCGCCGGATTGGACAGGACCGACGGCCATCCGCCCGGCTGCGGCACCGGGAGCGGATGCAGGCGCTGGACCCGCTCGTACGGCAGCCCGAGCGGCTGACGCGAGCCGGTCAGCACCGCCACGTCCGGGCACGCCAGCAACAGCCGGTCGGCGACCACCGCACACGCGTCGACCAGGTGCTCGGCGTTGTCCAGCACCACGAGTGTCGGCTGGTCGCGCAGCAGTTCGACCGGATCCTCGGCGCCGTTGCCCCCGAGCATCCGGGCCAGCCGGCGTTCCAGCTGCCGCCGGTCACTGAGATCGAGCGTGTCCACCGTCAGGACCCCGCCGGTGAAGACGCGGGCGGCCTGGTGGGCGGCGCGCAGGGTCACCGCCGACTTGCCACAGCCGGGCGCGCCGGTGACGGTCACCGCGCGGTACTTCGCCAGCAGGGCCGCCAGGTCGGCGATGTCCCCGGCCCGCCAGTGCAGCGGCCCGGAGATCGGCCCGCAGCCGGGCCTGCGCCTTGCGGCCGGCACCGCCGGCGCCGGCCGGGGCACCGGTGGACGGCCGGCCGGGCGCACCAGCGCCCGGTGCACCGCCCGCAGTTCCTCCCCCGGGTCGACGCCCAGTTCGGTACGGAGCCGCTCGGTGATGTCGGCGTACCGGTGCAGGGCCACGGTCCGGTGCCCGCTGCTGCCGAGCACGGCCAGATAGTCGGCCTGGATCGCCTCGTGCAGGGGTTCCAGCCGGGCCAGCCGGGTGGCGGTGTCGAGCACCGCCGCGGCGCGTCCCAGCCGCAGCCCCAGACCGACGTAGCTGTGCGAGGTCGCCACCCAGGCCGCACCCAGGGCCTCCACCTCGATGTTGTCGTGCAGCAGCGAGCGCAGCTCACCGAGGGTCGGGCTGCGCCACAGGTCCAGCGCCTGCCCGAGCAGGTGGAACGCCTCCTCACGGCAGCCCTCGCCGATCCGCTTCTCGGCCTCGGCGACACAGCGGCGGAACCGCGCGACGTCCGTCTCGACGGTCTCGGCGCGCAGCGAGTACCCGGTGACGGTCGAGGCGATGACCCGTACCCGGCGCCGCGGCGGATGCTCCGGTTCGAGGACCTGGCGCAGCCGGGCCACGTACGTGTGCACGAGCGACCGGGCGCTCGGCGGGACCACGCCGCCCCAGACCGCCTCCTCCACCTCGCTCACCGGGACGCTGTCGCCCAGGCGTAACGCCAGAAGCGAGAGCACCGCCCGCTGCTTGGCCGGTCCGGGCTCCACCGGATGCCCCTTCCGCCGCACGCGCAGCGGACCCAACAGGTCGACCCGGTAACAGGCGCGACTCTCCATCATCTATCCCCCCAGGCTCAGCGTGAGCCCGAGACTGGCACATCCGGTTACCACGTCGCCACACTCAGCTATTGCTCAGGAAACTCGGCAGGCCAGGCCGCCAACCCGCCCGAGCAGCGTGATCACCGCCCGGGACGTGCGTAAAGGCCGCCGGGCGGAACGACGACGGCGGGGAGTTCTTTTTCATATGGCGAAGCTATTGATAGAAGTTGCGGGCCGTGCCGGGTTGCGTGACCCGGTTCCGACGAAGGCCCACCCTGAAAGGGATGCCGCCCACCTGGAGGCCCGTGTCGCGCATCCAGGATAGACAGAATGCTATATGAAATCTTAGTATTCTGGTGGCCGGATGACTCAGGTGAGGAGCACGAGGGCATGTTCGAGCGGTTCACCGACCGAGCGCGACGGGTTGTCGTCCTGGCCCAGGAAGAGGCCCGGATGCTCAACCACAACTACATCGGTACGGAGCACATCCTGTTGGGCCTGATCCATGAGGGTGAGGGTGTCGCGGCAAAGGCCCTGGAGAGCCTCGGCATCTCCCTGGAGGGTGTGCGTCAGCAGGTCGAGGAGATCATCGGCCAGGGCCAGCAGGCGCCGAGCGGGCACATTCCGTTCACGCCGCGGGCGAAGAAGGTGCTGGAGCTGTCGCTGCGCGAGGCGCTGCAGCTCGGCCACAACTACATCGGCACCGAGCACATCCTGCTCGGCCTGATCCGCGAGGGTGAGGGCGTCGCCGCGCAGGTCCTGGTGAAGCTGGGCGCGGACCTGAACCGGGTCCGTCAGCAGGTCATCCAGCTGCTCTCCGGCTACCAGGGCAAGGAGCCGGCCGCCGCGGGTGCGGCGCCGGGTGAGGCCGCGCCGTCGACCAGCCTCGTGCTGGACCAGTTCGGCCGCAACCTGACCCAGGCCGCCCGCGAGGGCAAGCTCGACCCGGTCATCGGGCGGGAGAAGGAGATCGAGCGGGTCATGCAGGTGCTGTCCCGCCGCACCAAGAACAACCCGGTGCTGATCGGCGAGCCCGGCGTCGGTAAGACCGCCGTGGTGGAGGGCCTGTCGCAGAAGATCATCAAGGGTGAGGTGCCGGAGACGCTGAAGGACAAGCAGCTCTACACGCTCGACCTCGGTGCGCTGGTCGCCGGTTCCCGCTACCGCGGTGACTTCGAGGAGCGGCTGAAGAAGGTGCTCAAGGAGATCCGCACCCGCGGTGACATCATCCTGTTCATCGACGAGATCCACACGCTCGTCGGTGCGGGCGCGGCCGAGGGCGCGATCGACGCCGCCAGCATCCTCAAGCCGATGCTGGCCCGTGGTGAGCTGCAGACCATCGGCGCCACCACGCTGGATGAGTACCGCAAGCATTTGGAGAAGGACGCCGCGTTGGAGCGTCGTTTCCAGCCGATCCAGGTGGGTGAGCCGTCGCTGGCGCACACCATCGAGATTTTGAAGGGTCTGCGGGACCGGTACGAGGCGCACCACCGCGTGTCCATCACCGACGCCGCGCTGGTCGCCGCGGCGACGCTGGCCGACCGGTACATCTCCGACCGGTTCCTGCCGGACAAGGCGATCGACCTGATCGACGAGGCGGGCGCTCGGATGCGGATCCGCCGGATGACCGCGCCGCCGGACCTGCGCGACTTCGACGAGCGCATCGCCCAGGTGCGCCGCGACAAGGAGTCCGCGATCGACGCGCAGGACTTCGAGCGGGCCGCGCAGCTGCGTGACACCGAGAAGCAGCTGCTCGGGCAGAAGGCGCAGCGGGAGAAGGAGTGGAAGGCCGGTGACCTGGACGTCGTCAGTGAGGTCGACGACGAGCAGATCGCCGAGGTCCTCGGCAACTGGACCGGTATCCCGGTCTACAAGCTGACCGAGGAGGAGACCTCTCGGCTGCTGCGCATGGAGGACGAGCTGCACAAGCGCGTCATCGGCCAGGAGGACGCGGTCAAGGCGGTCTCGAAGGCGATCCGCCGTACCCGGGCCGGGTTGAAGGACCCGAAGCGGCCGTCCGGGTCGTTCATCTTCGCCGGCCCGTCCGGCGTCGGTAAGACCGAACTGTCCAAGGCCCTGGCGGAGTTCCTGTTCGGGTCCGAGGACGCCCTCATCCAGCTCGACATGTCGGAGTTCCACGACCGGTACACCGTGTCCCGGCTCGTCGGTGCCCCGCCCGGCTACGTCGGCTACGACGAGGGCGGGCAGCTGACCGAGAAGGTACGCCGCCGGCCGTTCTCCGTGGTCCTCTTCGACGAGATCGAGAAGGCCCACCCGGACGTGTTCAACACGCTCCTGCAGATCCTGGAAGACGGGCGCCTCACCGACGGCCAGGGCCGGATCGTGGACTTCAAGAACACGGTCATCATCCTGACCACCAACCTCGGCACCCGCGACGTCGCCAAAGCCGTCTCCCTCGGCTTCCAGGCGTCGGAGGACTCCGAGTCGAACTACGACCGGATGAAGCAGAAGGTCAACGACGAACTCAAGCAGCACTTCCGGCCCGAGTTCCTCAACCGGATCGACGACACCATCGTCTTCCACCAGCTGCGTCAGAACGAGATCCTGTCGATCGTCGACATCATGATCGCCCGGATCGAGACCCAGCTGCGGAACAAGGACATGGGTCTGGAGCTGACCGACAACGCCAAGAAGTACCTCGCGAAGAAGGGCTTCGACCCGGTGCTGGGCGCGCGGCCGCTGCGTCGCACGATCCAGCGCGACATCGAGGACAACCTGTCCGAGCGGATCCTGTTCAACGAGCTGACCCCGGGTCAGATCGTGGTCGTGGACTGCGAAGGCGACCCCGACGACACCGACACGTCCACACTCGTCTTCCGGGCCGGCAAGCCGGTGCCGACGGGTCAGCCGTAGGCCCGCCGGCCCACCGCCATCAGATGATCACGCGTCGCGTCGTCGCAGAGCGCCCCGGCCACCCCGGCGGCGTACGCCCGCTCGGGCCCGAGCCCGAGACGCGCCGCCAACTCGTGCTCACGGCCCAGATCGGTACCGAACATCGCCGGGTCGTCGGTCCCGACCGAGCAGCGCAGACCGGCGGCGACGAGGCGGGGCAACGGATGCGCGGCCTCGGACTCCACCACCCGGGTCCGCAGGTTCGACGTGGGGCACACGTCCAGCACCACACCCCGGTCCCGCAGCTCGGCGAGCAGGTCGTCGTCCTCGGCGGCCCGGATGCCGTGACGGATCCGGGCCGGAGCCAGCTCCAGCAGGTCGCGTACCGAATCCGGCCCGCCCGCCTCGCCGCCGTGCGGGACGAACGCCAGACCGCCGTCGCGGGCGATCGCCACCGCCCGGGCGAACGCCTTCGCCGGCGCGGCCAGCTCCGGCCCGCCCAGACCGAACCCGACCACGCCCCGGTCCCGGTACCGCACGGCTTGGCGGGCGCACTCCTCGGCGTCGGCCGGCGCCAGCTCGCGGTCCACGTCGGGCGTCAACAGCACCCGTACGCCGTGCCGCTCGTACGCCTCGGCCGCGCCGTCGGCGTACCCCTCGAAGATGTCCGCCCAGCCGACGCCCCGGCGCACCCGCTCGGCCGGCGAGAAGATGCCTTCCAGGTAGACAGCGCCGTGCGTGGCCGCCTCGGCGGCGTACTCCACCACGATGCGCCGGAAGTCGTCGGCCGTACGCAGGCAGTTGGTGGTCAACACCCAGGTGCGGACGAAGTGGTCGAAGTCGGTGAACTCGTAGAGCTGACGCAGACCCTCGACCGTCTCCGCGGGCAGCCGCTGACCGTTGCGGCGGGCGATGACCAGGAGCGTCTCCGGCCGTACCGTCCCTTCGAAGTGGACGTGCAGCTCGATCTTCGGGGCCGGCACGGCCATCAGGCGGTTCGGAGCGCGCGCCGCTCGGCCATCACCGGCGTCCGCCCCCGCCAGCCGGCCTGCGACACGCCCAGCAGCCAGCGCAGCGGCGTGGCCGAGAGCAGCGGCGGATCGGTGACCCGCACCTGCCGCACCGGCACCGTGAGCGTGGCCCGCGCGACGGCGATGCGCTGGGCGCTGCCCGTCTCGGCCGGTATCCGCAGGTCCGCGTCGCCGATCAGGAAGCTGTCCGGCGCGCCGTCGACGAGCGCCGAGGTGGCGTCCCGGTCCGGGCGCAGCAGCAGGACCCGGGCGCGGTGCTCGCCCGGCGGCACGGTGGCGGGCAGCGCGGCCGGCAGCGGGCGAGGCGCGGCCGTCCACCATTCGTTGCGCCCCCCGTCGTGGGGCGCCACCGCGGCGAGCAGCAGCCCCGGCAGGTCCACGGTGTCGAGGTGCATCAGCGCCCGGGGGCCCTGGCCGGCGCCT
>NZ_JAGPXV010000035.1:0-18988 GCF_018070405.1 Micromonospora sp. D75 | reverse complement strand
TAAGAGACAGGAGCTTGGCCCGGCTGCGCACCAGCGCCCGCTCCAGCGTGACCGCGACGGTGGCGCCGTCGGCGTCCAGGTCGACGGTCCAGAGCACCGCGGCCCGGTCGGCGTCGGGCAGCAGGCTGGCCGCCCCTTCGCTGAGCGTGTGCGGGTGCAGCGGCACGTTGCCGTCGGGCAGGTAGACCGTCTGCCCCCGGCGCCACGTCTCGGCCTCCAGGTCACCGCCGAGGCGTACGTGGGTCAGCACGTCCGCGATCGCGTACCGGACGCGGTAGCCGCCGCCGGGACGGCGGGCGAGGTGCATGGCCTGGTCGAGGTCGCGCGAGGTCGCCGGGTCGACGGTGACGAACGGGACGTCGGTCCGGTCGGCGACGGCCGGTGGCGGCGCGGCTGCGGCCGCGTCGGCCTCGCGCTGCGCCGCGGCCGGGAAGCTCTCGGGCAGTCCCAGCTCGCGGCGCAGCGCGCCGAAGTCGATACGGGGCGCCAGTACGCGTCGGATCACCACGTGGTCAATCCTGACAGCGCCCCGCTCGTTCCGCCCTTCGGGGCGAGCGCCGTGTCCGTGCGGCGCCCCGCGGGAGGGCGGCGGGGGTCAGGCGCGGCGGGCCGGCGCCTTCCGGGCGGTGCTCTTGGCGGTGGTGGTCTTGCGGGCGGGCGCCTTCTTGGCCGCCGTGGTCTTCTTCGCCGTGGTGGTGGTCTTGCGCGCGGTGGTGGTCTTGCGCGCGGGCGCCTTCTTCGCCGCCGTCTTGCGCGCCGTGGGGCGGGTCGAGGCGGTGGCCTTCTTCGCCGGAGCCTTCTTCGCCGCTGTGGTCTTCTTGGCGGCGGTGGTCTTCTTCGCCGCCGCGGTGACCTTCCGCGCTCCGGTCGCCTTCGTCGCCGCCGCCGTCTTCTTCGCGGTCGTCTTGCGGGCCGGCGCCTTCTTCGCGGTGGTGCTCTTGCGCGCGGTGACAGTCGACTTCGCCGCCGTGCTCTTCCGGGCGGCGGTGGTCTTCTTCGCGGCCGTCGTCTTCTTCGCCGCGGTGGTCTTCTTCGCCGTCGTCTTCTTCGCGGTGGCCTTCTTGGCGGGCGCGCTCTTGGCGGTGGCCCGGCCGGCCGGCGCCGTCCGGGTACCAGCCTTCTTCGCGGCCGTCTTCTTGGCGGTCGTCCTGGTGGTGGCCTTCGTGGCCGGCGCCCCGCGGACCGCCGACACGACCTTCTTGGCGGCCGCCTTCTTCGCCACCGCCTTCTTCGCCGGCGTCCGTCCGGCGCCGGCGCCCGAGGCGTTCGGCGACGCCTTGGTGACCGTCGTCGACCTGCCCGCGGCGGTCCTCTTCGCGGTCGTCCGTTTCGCGGCCGGGCGGGTGGCCTGCTGTGCTTCGGCCATCTCGGTTCCCTTTCCTGGGGACGTGCTCCCGCCCTCGCGGGAGCACGGATCACCTCGACGCGGGCCCTCCCGCGCCGTCTAGCGGCCCTCCCCGGCCCAACGGGCGTCCTCGGCGTCCCACGCGTCGTTCCGCTCCCGCACCGTCTGCAGGGCGTTGTCCGCGTCGGCGGCTGAGGCGTACGGTCCGAGAACGTGCCGTGCGGGACACACGTCGGCATCGGTCTCGACCCGGTGGTGTCGCGTGCACCAGTAGTAGTGCCCACCACTTCCGTCGTCGCTCATGCGATCACTGTGCACTGGTAACCGCCCGTCCGCCACCGGAACGGCCCAAATAGTCACGCTTCTCCACATTAGACCTGGTCGGGACGGTTGCGGTGGGGAACCGCGCAAGCCCGTCCTCGTCCGAACGGCGGGTACCGCCAGTGGTGCGAACCGGACAGGATCGGCGCTCGTGATCACCATGACGACGGGCACGGGGGCCTGTCCGCGCTGCGGCACGACGCCGGTGTCGCTGGACGGGGCGTTGCCGTGGTGCCCCGGATGCGACTGGAACCTCGACACCTACGACGCGCGCCGCCAGGCGCCCGAGTTCGGCTGGTCGCCTGTCGACCGGCGGACCCACCGGCTCGCCGCGCGGCTCACCCGTCAGCAGTACGCCGCCCTGGTCGCCCGGTCGCTGAAGTCGACCGGGCCGGGGTTCGCCGGCCTCCTCGTCACCGGCATCTCGGTGCTGCTCCTGCTCGGTGTGGCCGGGCTCGCGGTGGCCGGCGTGTGGCTGCTGTTCGCGTACCCCTTCCCGAACCTCGCCGTGGTCGGCGGCGTGGCGCTGATCGCGCTGGCGGTGGCGCTGCGCCCGCGCTTCGGCCGGGTCGACGGCGACCTGGACGTGCTCACCGCGCAGGAGGCGCCGGAGCTGCACGCCCTGGTCCGCGAGGTGGCGTCCGCGGTGGGCGCGCCGATGCCGCACGTGATCGGCGTCGACGGCGGCATCAACGCGTACGCGACAGCGGTCGGGCTGCGCCGGCGGCGCGTGCTCGGCCTCGGGCTGCCGTTGTGGGGTGCACTGGACGGGCCCGCGCGGGTGGCGCTGTTGGGGCACGAGCTGGGCCATTTCGTCAACGGCGACGTACGGCGCAGGCCGGTCACCCAGCCGGCGCTGACCATGCTCGGCAACGCCGCCGACCTGTTCCGGCCCCGGGGCGGCTCCGACGGCGGCGGGCTGCTGGTGATGGTCGGCGAATGGCTCGGGCGCCTGGCGTCCTGGACGCTGTCCCGGCTGCTGTTCGCCGGGCACGTCGTGCTGGTCGCCACCGCGCTGCGGGAGAGCCAGCGGGCCGAGTACCTGGCCGACGAGATGGCCGCCCGCGCCGGTGGCACCGCTGGTGCGACCCGCCTGCTGGACACGCTGCTGCGTACCGACACGGTGGCCACCGTGGTGCGCAACGCGGTACGCGGCGGACACGGGCCGGACACCTGGCGGGTGGAGACGGGGCGCGCGCTGGACGCCGCTACCGAACGGCTGTCGCTGGAACGCCAGCTCACCGTCCGGGAGGACACCTCGCTGTTCGCCACCCACCCGCCGAACGGCCTGCGGCACCGGATGCTCGGCGCGCGGCCCTGGCAGGATCCGGCCGTGACGCTCACCGAGGAACGGGCCGCGCGGATCGACGCCGAGCTGGCACGGCACTACGAGCGGGCGGGCCGGGCGCTGAGCTGGAACTCCTGACCCTTCAGGCGAGAGCCGGGACGGGCGCGGCGGCCGCCGCCGGCCGGGCCGCCGCGATCGCGTACGCCAGGACGTAGGGCGTGCACGCCAGGTAGAACATCGGCTCGACGAGCACCCGGTCGGTGATGAGGAACCGTTCCCAGCCGGTCGGCCGGGGCAGCCCGAACGACGAGTCGGTCCAGCAGGTGAACAGCCACAGCGGCGCGGAGATCCGGTCCACCGAGTCCGGCGGCAGGCCGTCCGCCACGGGCGCGCCGGCCGGAATCGAGGTGACCACCGCGAGCACCACCGCCGCGTCGGCCGCCACCAGCGCGCCGAGCAGCCCGGCCAGCCACGCGGCCCGGACCCGGCCCCGGCGTGCCAGCACCCCGGCGGCCCACAGCGCCGCGACCAGCAGCGCCAGCCAGAGCAGCACCCCGGGCACCTTCTCCCCCACCCGGCTCTCGCCCCGGGCGGCGAGCAGCGCCGACGTGGCGGTCACCGTCGCGGCGATCGGCAGCACCACGCCGAGCGCGGTGGGCAGCGCCCCCACGCGTACTGTCCGGCGCGCGGCCCGGGCGACGACGAGCGCGAGCGCCACGCCGAGCAGCGCGGTGAGCGCCGACCAGGCCGGCAGTTGCGCGGCGGCGCGCATCTCCAGCCACCCGTGCGCCAGGGCCATCGCCGCGGCCGCGGCCACGAGGACCGCGAGGCAGGCCGGCGGAGCGAACAGCAACACCCCGGCGGTACGCGCCACCCGCCGGGTCACCACGCCGGGTCCGCGCCGGCACGTTCGGCGGGTACGAGGGCACGCAGCTCGGCCAGCGCCAGCCGGGCCGAGCGGATGCCCTCCCCGGTGAGGCGGTAGTAGCGGCGGGCCGGGCGGCCGGCGGCGACCGGGTCGACGGCCTCCCAGTCGGCGGTGAGCCAGCCGGCCGCCTGGAGGCGGTGCAGCACCGGGTAGAGCGTCCCGCTGGGCAGGCCGGTGAGCCGCATCAGGTCGAGGCCGTAGCGCGGCGCCTCGGGTTCGGCGAGCAGCGCCGAGAGCACCTTCGCCACCGGGATGGTCAGTCGCACAGCAGCACTCTATCGGAACTCTACATAGCATGGATGCACCGTCTTGCCGGGACGGACGGCGATCGGCGATGGACGGCGTGGTCCCTCCCGCGGGACCGGTGGCCCGTCCGGAGGGCCCGCTCAGGTGGATCACCGGTGGTCCGTGTGCACCTCGCGCCTCCATATGCGAGCCTCGACGGACGAATCCGCTGTCGCGCTTCCAGCGGACAGCGGCCCGAGTTGGGGAGAGAAATCGTGGGCAACCTTGACATCGCGCTGAAGAACGCGATGAACATCGACGGCGCGATCGGCGCCGCGCTCGTCGACTACACCAGTGGCATGACCCTCGGCGTCGCCGGTGGCACCGGCGAGATCGACCTGACCGTCGCCGCCGCCGGCAACACCGACGTCGTACGCGCCAAGCTGCGCACCATCGAGATGCTCAAGCTCGACGACGAGATCGAGGACATCCTGATCACGCTCGGCAGCCAGTACCACCTGATCCGCCCGCTGAGCAACCGCACCGGCAAGGGCCTGTTCCTCTACCTGATGGTCAGCAAGAGCCGGGCCAACCTCGCGATGGCGCGGCACCAACTGCGCACGATCGAGGAGAGCCTGGAACTGTGAGCCGGGTGGACGACCTCCCCCGCCGTACGCGCCCCCAGACCGGCACCCTGCCGCCACCACGCGCGCTTCCGCCCTCGCTGGCCGGCAACCCGACCCTGCCGTACCCGGCCATCGCCCAGGAACTGTCCGCGCTGCGGTTGCAGATCCCCGGCGTGCACGGGTGCGTCCTCGGCGGCGTCGACGGCCTGCTCGTCACGCACAACCTGCAGAACGGCGCCGACCCGGACGACCTGGCCGCGCTCGCCGCCACCACGTACGGGCTCGGCCGCCAGGTCGGGCTCCGGCTCGGACAGGGCGACTTCCAGCAGTCCACGGTCCGCAACGCGGGCGGCTACCTCAGCGTGTACGCGATCAACGGCCAGGCCCTGCTCGCCGTGGTCGGCACGGACAGCATCAACGTGGCGCGCCTGCACCTGCACGCCCCGACCACCGCGGCCAAGCTCGCCGAGCTGCTCGACGGGGTCAGTCCGACCACGTCCTGACGTACGCCGGCCCCTCGGTCCCACCCGTCCGAACCCAGCCGGCCGGCGTACCCCAGGTTCGGTGGCTTGTGCGCGGCGGTCGCCCGCTCCGGCGCGGCGGTCCCGTGCTCGGCGGGTCAGACGCCGAAGCGGCCGGCCCACGTGGTCACGTCGGCCACCGTGGCGTTGCCGCCGCAGACCACCAGGCCCAGCCGGGCGTCACCGCCCACCCGCTCGACCACCCGGCGGGCGGCAGGAAGCAGACAACCGGCGGCCGGCTCGGCCCATACCTTGGCGTGCTCGGCCAACTCCAGCGTGCCCCGCACCGCCTCGGCGTCGGAGACCACGAGGACGTCGCTGACCAGCGCGGTCACGTGATCGTAGGTGAGCTGCGAGACGCTGGGCGCGCTGAGGGTGGTGACGATCGACGACAACGGCACCTCGACCGGGCCACCCTTCGCGATCGCCTGCGACATCGCCTGCGCGCCCTCGGTCTCCACGCCCCAGACGCGTACCCCCGGCCGGCGCGCCCGCAGCGCCGCCGCCACGCCCGAGATCAGCGCGCCCCCGCCGATGCTGACCAGCACGTCGGTCAGCTCACCGGCATCCTCGGCCAGCTCCAGCCCGACAGTGCCCTGCCCGGCCAGCACAATCGGGTCGTCGAACGGGTGCAGCAGCGTCACACCCTCGTCCCGCAGCCGGTTCATCAGCGCGAACGCGCCGGCCATGTCCTCGGTCAGCCGCACGTCCGCCCCGGCCCCGCGGGCAACCTCGACCGCGCGGGCGGGCGCGTTGCGCGGCATCACCACTGTCGCCGCCACCCCGAGGGCGCCGGCCATCACCGCGACCGCGATGCCGTGGTTGCCGCCGCTGACCGCCACCACCCCGGCCGCCCGTTCGGCGTCGTCGAGCGCGAGCAGCTTGGCCGCCGCGCCCCGGGCCTTGAACGATCCGGTACGTTGCAGCAGCTCCAGCTTGGCGGTCACAGGTACGCCGAGCAGCTCGGTCAGTCCCGGGCTGGGCAGGGTCGGCGTGTGCACCACGACGTCGGCGATCCGATCGGCGGCCGCCTGGATGTCCGCAAGCTCGATCACCACCGCAGCGTGCCACAAGCAACCCGCCGGCTTTCCCCCCGCCCGTTCTCCCTGCCCGCTCTCCCCGCTCCCCGCTCCCCGCTCTCCCCGTCGATCTTGGACTTATGGCGCCTGCCGAACTTCGCGAAACGGGGCGTTGTGGGCGCCACAACTCCAAGATCGGTGGGAGCCAGGTCGAGCACCTGGGTTCGATCGCTGTCACGGGCGGGTGGCGGCCACCTCGGCGTCGCTGCGGAGGATGCAGAACTCGTTGCCCTCCGGGTCGGCGAGCACCACCCAGCCGGTGCCGTCGGTCTCCCGCCGGTCGGCCACCACCGCCGCACCCAGCCCGGTCAGCCGGGCCAGTTCCTCGTCGCGCGTCCCCTCGACCGGGCGCAGGTCGAGGTGGATGCGGTTCTTCACCTGCTTCGCGTCCGGCACCTCAATGAAGAGCAGGCGGTGCCGCCCGTCCCGCGAGTAGATCATGCACTCCTCATGGCCCGGCTCGTTCGGGTCGTCCGGGTCCTCGCGGTAGTCCAGAACCGATGCCCACCAGCGGGACAGGGCATAGGCGTCGGCACAGTCCACGGTGGTGTGGGACACGTAGGAGGTCACACCTGATCATCGCAGAGTGGCACGGGTTGCAGCGCCGGCGGCCATGGCGGCTGGCGACGAGCGAGGACGTGCTACAACGCACTCATCCCGAGGATGCTGGGAGGACCGGCAATGGCGAGCCCGTTCGGCCGACGGGAACTCAAGCTGGTCCTGGCGGTTGTCCTGGGCACCCTTCTGGTCGGCGGCGGGATGCTGCTCCACGATCGGCTGAGCACGGCGATCGACGAGCGGGTACTCGCTGGCGCCGAGACGACCGGCCAGGTGGTTCACGTCGAACGGTTCAAGATCAGCCGATCGTTCGCCGCCACGAGGCTGACCGTGGACTACACGTTCGACGGCGTACGGCACCGGAGGCGGTTCTCCAGCGAACTCGACGAGAGTGAGTTCCACGTCGGGGACGTACTCGATGTACGCGTCGACCGGACGGATCCGACCAGGGCTGCCACGCCTGACGGGTACGCGACGGAGGATCTTCTCCTGCAGGCACCGACCGTGCTGGCAGGCCTGGGCCTCGCCGTGATCGCGATCTCGCTCGCGCTGCTCAGAAGAGATCCCCCACCCCACGAATATCCTCGCTGAGCACGGATCCCGATGGGCGGAACCGGAACTACTACCAGCACAAACGCCCCGAAGCACGCTCCCGCTACAGCTCGCCCGCTGCGGCTACCAGGACCACCGGGCCGTGGGTGTCCGACACCCCGACGCCGACACAGATGCTCCGATCGGCAAAGCGCCACACAGCCACATCCGACATGACGCCGAGTAGGAACCCGGGAAGTTCCGGAACGGTCTCTCCCCGCACCATGAGATCCATGTACGGCCGTAGGTCCACGCTCTCGGCTGGTCCCCACAGCCGGCTCAACGCCTCTTCGAGAGAGGCGCAGTCCTGTTCGAAGCGCTCCAGGACCTCAAGAACCTGCACGTTGTCGTCGAACTCTTCGGTGACACTCAGATACAGAGCCAGGAAGTCGTATCCCACCACGGGTAAAGCAGCGGGCCCGGGACTGAGTGGAGGTTGCGTTGCGAGGTCGAGCGTCCGCAGTTCGAGCACACGCCCCACGCAGTCAGCGAGATCCACAGCCGGCACTGCAGGCGAGAACTTCAGGGGCGGTGAGGGGCAGTAGCGGAGTGCGCAGCGGGCACGAGGGGCAGCCGCGCAGAGATCCGCTTCAGCGCTTGGCCTTGGTTCGTTACGCGTCAGCCCATCGTGCCTATGCGTGAACACTTGCTCAGAGCCTCGCGCTCCCAGTCGCTTCCTACGAGAGCGACGGGGTGGCTGACCCTTCTGCCTTGCTTGTCATCGGTCTCGACCGATAACCCTAGCGGCAGCGGCTCTCGCTGGAGGCGTGCGACCGAGCAATCGAACCACAGCTCGACCGCGAGCTGACCGGTGCTGCCAGGCGGTAACAACCGGGGCGATCCGATGCTGTGTATCACGACGCCCGGCCTCTTTGCGTGAACCCGACGAACGGTGATCGGCCCGGGGCCGGCGTTGGCCAACGCCAAATACCCGGACAGTCGGACGGGTCCCGCGGAGGCCGCGCTTCCAGAGTCGGCCGATTGAGGGAAGGCCACGAATGCGACCACGGCGTTCCGCTCCCGCTGATCACGCGAGTCCCGAAGTTGGCTGACACCGAAGCCGCCAAGCACAACGCCGACCACGAAAGCGGCGACGAGCCGCAGGGTCATCTTCTGTCTGACCACGAGACGGTCGTGGACGGTGGTACCCGACTCCGCCGACTGGTGATTGTGCTCGTCCAGGTCGATCACTGCATGCTCCGCGACATGGACGTCAGCCTAGGTCTCTTCACACCAGCAGGTCGCCCGGCCGTAGAGCCGCCCGTAGAGCCAAGGCCATCCGCAGACGCCGATCAAGCCCGACAACGACGGACAGGCTGACATCGCGGGACCAACGACAATCACCAACACCGATCGGTATCCCGGCATACGCCGAGGTCGCAGCCTTAATCGAAGCTGCGAACTGGTGGGCGACGGACGAGTCGACCTGTACGCCGGATTGTGAAGGGTACACGCACCCTGAGCAGGCGTTTTACCCTCCTGACACCCTCTCAGGGCGTCGCCAGGGCGTCGCGCGCTACCACGACTCTAAAATCGCACTCAGGTTGAAGCCCGGTCGACCGCGCAACGCGTGGACTCAACAGGAATCATCCCCTCGCCAGCCAGGTAGAGCCGGCTCGGAGAATCCACCTCGATGCCAAAGACTGGCCCTGGATCAACCAGAGCGATGCCGACGATCGTTCGAACCCGGGAGTACGGGACGATCAAACCCTTGGCGCCTAGGCGCCCGAGCTTGCGAGGAAGACGAGACACAGCGTCGTCCAGATATGCGGTGAAGTTAATCCTGTGTCGGAGACCAACCCTCCGCCCTTTAAGGACTGCATCTACCGAGTTCATCCGCGGATACAGCCCTAGCGTCCTGATCAGTTGGACCGTGTCTTGCGCTAGACGCGCCGCAGTGAAGCAAATTTCTACCCGGTTCGTCTTCTTTTCGATGTATCCGTCACTGTCCACCAGCCCTTGCAAAACTTCCAGGCGCTGCCGCTTAGAAGCCCGAAAGACTTGTGAAGGGATGTGCTTATTCGCCAACACGCCCAGCTCGCGCAGCGCTCGGATGCCCGTGCCGTAGCCACCTAGGTCGAAGCGCACCCTGAGAGTTCTCCCATGAGTCCTCTGCCGGGAGATGACCCTCGCACCCTCTAGTTCGAGCTGACGCTCAAGGTCAGGAAAGTCATCCTCGGATACGGTGATTCGAGGTCCATCACTGTCACCGTCACCCAGCCAGTAACCAAGAACATACGGCGACAAGGGGAGCGGGCAATGATCGACGCTAAGAGCCGGGGTTGCAAGAGTCCGCCAACGGGCCACACCACCCCGGGACGCCTTCGTCTTTCCTGACGTCAGACGTCGTTCGAAATCGATTCCCGCCGTAAAAACGTCCGCTGTTGTCACTGAACGATCTGCATAGCTGCCTGAAAACTCGCGTAGCGGCCAAACTTGAGCTGCGCTAGCGATAATTGACGTTCCATCACGGAAAGCTAAGCGATATCGCGGCCCACCCTCCGCCATAATGGACGTGCGCCTCACTCTCGCGACACGACCCCTCTCATCGAAGACCTCGTCACCAATTACCAACTCTCTAGCGCTCGCCCACCCAGTTGCAGTTGGGACGATGGCATCGATCGCCACGTTACCTCCACGTATCGCCTCGAAAGAGATTATCGATGGCCTTACGGGTGCGTTCCTCGCTGGCCGGCATCAGGTGCGTGTAGACCCGGAGCGTGAAGCCCGGATCGGCGTGACCGAGGTACGACGCCAGGGCCTTGATGCTCTCCCCCGCGTCGAGCAGCGACGAGGCGTAGAAGTGGCGCAGCGCGTGCATGCCGGTGGCCCGGGTCGGCGTGATGCGTAGATTCGCCTTCGGAACGCCCGCACCCCACAAGAGCGCCGCAAACAGGCAAGAGGAAAGTTACTTAAAAATTAGTTTAGTCAATCCTGAAAAATCCCCGCCGTTGACGGCGCCATATAGGGCCAGAGTAAAGGCACCCATTGCAGCGGCCGCATTGAACGCTTTGGTTGGCCCGTCAACTAGGTCCAATACCGCAACAAGCCGATTCATCGACCAACCTTTCCGGCTTGATGCTGGCAATTCTTCCCCGGCGACTTCCGGCGCAAGTTTTCCTACCGCCAATCCCGCTGCGTGCAAAAGTCCCGGATCTCTAGGTTCGGCAAGACAACTGACTACAAGCTCCAGAGTGCCACGAATTTCCTTTACGGGAACAGCGTCAGGCGTTACGGGGTTAACCAAAGTGCGGCGAATGGCGACATCAAGCCCATCCAATACGCGCGACAATGGATGCGGCACCAACAACTGGCGCAATTCAGGAGCGATGAAAATCGCAGAAGAGCGCATTTGCTGGGCAAGCAATGCCAGACCATGGCGCCAGTGTCCCAATGGATCAGGTATGGGAGAGTACTTACCGTACGACGCCTCACCCTCGTCCTGTTGGGAAGTTTGATCAAGTAATGCCATCAGGGCCCGAGTGGGTTCCATTTGGCGTCGCACTGCTCGGACCTTGCGCCTAACCACGAGGAAGTACGCCACAACGCCAGATGCAACAAAAAAACCAGAAACCAGCAGAGGGAGATCTCCTAAAAGGTCAGCCTTGATTTTATCGAGACTTCTGCTCTCGGTTGAAATAATCAAAAATGATGTAGCGAATAAGTAAGTTAGGAAAAACGGAGCCAAGCGAAGCAGAGAGTAGGAGTAGAGCGCCATTGAAGACTCCAAGAATGACCTATTGCTAATCATCCCACTCGACTTGGAGATTCTTCTCAGCTCCACTGAATGCGGGGACTTGGCGATCTTACTGGCACCAGAAGCAACGATAGAAAAGCCGTAAATCGCCGCCATAAATACCGTAGTAATGAGGCTAGCCGCCATTCCCTGAACATAGTCTTGCTGATTCGCGGCAGCCGCCATCCGCACGAGCAAATAACCAATTCCACAAGGAACACCAATAGCGATTGTCGCGAGGAATGAACCGATCAAGCCGAGCCAAAAAAAGCGACCAAGGTTGGCCCAAACCGCAACCATTGGAGGGCCTTGGTTAGCCGCTCGCCACGAGTTGGACTTTCGGATAATGGCTCTGTTGAAGCGGTCGATTAGCAAGGATGTGCCGCGATGCGCACTAACCCTACCCAAGAGCCAACCGAGGAAAGTTCTAACCACGGGGCGAATTGGGTTAAGGCGGTAGGGCTGCGATGCAAGGAACGGAAGCCGAGGAGATAGTTTTGCGGAAATCGACACGCGAAGCGCCATCATGAAGGAACACGCCCAGCGAATCGTGAGGTATGGAGCAACGAGACTTAGAAAAAGCCCACTCAGCAACCACAACATGGAACGGCTCCTACACCTGATCGGCCCCGTTCAATCTTGCAGAGGCTGTCAAGTCAAGTCGCGTGGCTGCTGAATCGTTCTGTACTAGATCAAGGCACCGCGCTCCGCGCGGTGCGGGGCGGCAAGCCCGGCCGGCGGCAAGCCGCCCCGGCCGCCTACGGCGCCGGGGCGGTGAGCCACCGACAGCCGCCGGGACACCGCCCCCACGGGAAGAAGAACCAGCCTCAGCAAGGCCGTGACGGAAGCCTGCAAGTCGACCTGGCCGTGTGGTCCGGGCTTCCGGCTGCCGCGCCAGTCCAACCCCGGGACTGGCTTGCCACCGGGTCACCGGGTCGCGGCACCAGCTCCACCGCCAAGACGTGCCCGGCCCTCCCCCACAGCCGCCGGCCCCACCCCGGAACCATCGAGCACAGGCCCGGAGTCGGCCCACAGCGGCACAGCCAGCCCGACCCGAGAAGAGGTGGACTGAGCCGGCGCTCAGGGCGTCTCCAGGGCGTCAGGGCGTCGTCAGGGCGTCAAACGCCGGCCAAAGTTGACCAAGAACGACCATCGACGCCCGGACATAGAACCAGCTCAGAGCCATGATCACGGCTCTGAGCTGGTGGGCGACGGACGAGTCGACCTGTACGCCGGATTCTGTGCCCGGCACGCCCGTAGGCGCACCGGCGGCGGCCATCCATCTCGGCCTGCCGTTGCCGGCAGGCTCCAGCGGCCTACCCGCAGACATCGGGCGGGCAGCCCTCAAGCGTCTGCGCGGGTCGTCATCTTGCGGTGACGGCCCTTTCTTGGCCTTGCTCCGGGTGGGGTTTACCGAGCCACCCCGGTCACCCGGGGTGCTGGTGGGCTCTTACCCCACCGTTTCACCCTTACCGTCCCGTTACGGGCCGGCGGTCTGTTTTCTGTGGCACTGTCCCGCGGGTCACCCCGGGTTGCCGTTAGCAACCACCCTGCCCTGTGGAGTCCGGACGTTCCTCGGCGACGGGCCGGAGCCCGTCGACGCGACCGCCCGGTCGACTCGTCCGTCGCGCTCTCATCCTAACGACGCACCCGCCGCGCCCATTTCCCGCCCACCACCTCGGGGAGGCGGCGGCATCAACCGGCTCTCGATACAGCCACCTCCCCGAACCGGCGCGATACGCGTTCGCCCGCCCGACCGACTAGCCTCGGGGGACCATGGATCTCTCCGACGCCGCGCTCCTGCTCGCCGCCGGTCTCGCCGCGGGCACAGTCAACGCGGTGGCCGGAGGTGGCTCGCTGATCACGTTCCCGGCGATGATCGCCACCGGTCTGCCGCCGGTGGCGGCGAACGTCTCCAACTCGGTGTCGGTCTTTCCCGGGTACGTGGCGAGCGTGGCGGGCAGCCGGATGGACCTGCCGCGCGGGCGGCAGTTGTGGTCGCTGCTGCCCACCGCCGTGCTCGGCACGATCGCCGGGTGCGCGCTGCTGCTGGCCACCCCGGCTCGGGCGTTCGAGCTGGTGGTGCCGTTCCTGGTGCTCGGCGCTACCGCCGTACTCGCGTTCCAGGGTCCGCTGCGCCGGCTGGTCGGCCATCCGGAACGGCTGGGCGCGCGCCGCCGTACCGTCACGGTGCAGACCATGGTCGCGCTCGGCACCGTGTACGGAGGCTACTTCGGCGCGGCCCTCGGGGTGATGCTGGTGGCCGGGTTGGCGCTGGTGCTGGACGCGACGCTGGCCCGGGTGTCGGCGGTGAAGAACCTGCTCTCGGCCGTGGTGGGGTTGACCACGCTGGTGGTGTTCGCCCTGTTCGGCCCGGTGAACTGGGCGGCGGTCGCGGTGGTCGCGCCGGCCACGCTGTTCGGCGGGTACGCGGGCGCGCGGCTGGCCCGCCGGCTTCCGCAGGTGGTGTTGAAGACGGTGATCGTGGTGTTCGGCACGGCCATCGGGTGCTACCTGCTGTGGCGCGCGTTGACCTGACGCCGCCCGGGCAAGACCGGAGCGTCAGTACGCCTCCCCCACCGGCTCCTCCGGGGCGTGCTCGGCACGGCGGGCGGCCCGGTTCCAGATGACCCGTTCGCCGTAGCCGGCCGCCATCAGGTGACCGAACGCGAGGTAGACCAGCACGCCGGCGGCGAGCACCGCGAAGCCGACCCAGAACGGCAGCGCCAGGCCGTGTTCGGCCAGCTTGCCGGAGATGATCGGCGCGGGTGCGGCGGCGCCCCAGCGGACCAGGTTGAACGCGCCGGTGGCGACGCGCCGATCGGCGGAGCCGAGCCCGAGTGCCAGGTCGGTCAGGTTGGCGTTGGCGAGGCCCATGAACAGGCCGGCGACGACGAGGACGACGAGCGACATGGCGGTGCCGGTGGAGGTGGCGAACGCGACCATGCAGACCAGCAGGCCGAGCAGGGCGACGCCGACGGTCTGCACCGCGCCGATGCGGTGGGCCAGCCGGTGCCCGATGAGCAGGATGCCGGCGGCGAGGCCGAGGCCCCAGCCGGTGAACGCCAGGCCGAGCGGGATGACGTCGAGGCGCAGGAACAGCGGCGTGTAGCCGAGTACGACGAAGAAGACGAAGTTGTACGCGGCGGTGACCACGCACAGCGTCACGAACGCGGGTTTGCGGTAGGTGGCGAAGATCTGGCCGACGCGTACCGGTGGTTGCGTGTTCGCCGGTTCGCGCAGCTTGCGGGCGGCGACGCCGAGCGCCAGCACCATGAACACGCCGCAGACGAAGAACGGCAGCCGCCAGCTAACCTCGCCGAGCAGGCCGCCGATGAGCGGGCCGACGGCGAAGCCGAGCCCGAGGGCGGTCTCGAACAGGCCGACCACCCATTCCCTGTCGTTGGCGAGGTTGACCAGCACCACCATGGCGGTGGCGAAGAACATCGCGTTGCCCAGGCCCCAGACGCCGCGCAGCACTGAGAGCTGCACGATGTCGTTGCTGAAGGAGGCGAGGATCGCGGCGAGGCCGACGACGGAGACGCCGGTGACGAGCACCGGTTTGAAACCGAACCGCCCGCTGGCCAGCGTCGCCGGGATCATGCCGACGGCCATGACCGCGATGTACGCGGTGAAGAGCAGCTCGACCTGCCAGGCGGTGACGCCGATCGCCTCGCCGATGGCGGGCAGGATCGGGTCGACGACGGCGATGCCGGCGATGGCGAGGAACGCGACGAGCGTGGTGGCGTAGATGGCACTGCGGTTGGGCTCGGATCGGCGATCCACTCCGCAACCTCCCAGATAGCTGTATTGTACAGGTAATTTTCTTGTATCATACAGCTATGAGCGAGGACGTCCACGGCACCGAAGTCACCCTCGGCCGGATCGAAACCGAGGTCGCGTTGCTGATGCGGCTCGGCGAGGCCACCCGCCGGGGCACCGGCACGATGGAGCACCGGCTGCTCGACCGCGCCGCGTACGTGATCCTGCGCCACCTGGACGCGGCCGGCCCGCAGAACGTCTCGGCGCTCGCCGCACGGCTGAGCCTGGACGGCTCCACAGTCACCCGGCAGGTCTCCGCGCTCCAGCGCGACGGCCTGATCTCGCGTACCCCCGACCCGGCCGACGGGCGCGGCACGGTGATCTCCGCGACGGCGGCCGGGCTCCAGCGGATGGCCGCCGTCCGGGCGGCCCGCACCCGGCTGTACGGCGACATCCTCGCCGCCTGGCCCGAGGCGGACCGGGAGACGCTCGCGGACATGTTGCACCGCCTCAACGAGGCGCTCGACGCGCGCACCCGCCGCCGCTGAGGGTGTTAGGAAGGGCCCCTTTCAATGCACGAGGCGTTAATAAGGGGCCCTTCCTTCATGCCACGGGCTCGCGGGCGGCGTCGGCGGAGGGCGTCACGCGCGGGTCGTCCTCGTCGGCGAAGTAGTCGTCCGGCGTGGTGTGGTCGGGGCCGTCGGCCACCTTCGCGGCGCGCAGCACCAGCGTGAGCAGCGCGGCCACCACCAGGTTCACCAGCACCGCGACGATGCCCACGTAGATGGTCTTCGGCGTGTCGAAGCCGAACTTCTCCAGCGGGAACGCCGACCCGGCGAAGTGCTTCTTGCCGGTCGCCGGGTTGCCGATCTGGTAGAGCATCCACATGCCCAGGCCCATGCCGGCGGCCCAGCCGGCGATCAGCGCGCCCCTGTGGAACCAGCGGGTGTAGAGGCCCAGCGCCACCGCCGGCAGCGTCTGGAGGATGATCACGCCGCCGATGAGCTGCAGGTCGATGGAGAACTGCGGGTCGAGGAAGACGATGCAGGCCACCGCGCCGACCTTCACCACCAGCGAGGTGATCTTCGAGACGTTCGCCTCCTGCGCCGGGGTGGCGTCCCGCTTCAGGTATTCCTTGTAGATGTTGCGGGTGAACAGATTCGCCGCCGCGATCGACATGATCGCCGCGGGGACCAGCGCGCCGATGCCGATGGCGGCGTACGCGACCCCGGCGAACCAGTCCGGGAACTGCTGGTCGAACAGCAGCGGCACGACTGTGTTGCCGTCGGTGGTGCCCTCCTTCGCGCCCGGCAGCGGCTTCACGTTCGCCGCGATGGCCATGTAGCCGAGCAGCGCGATCAACCCCAGCAGCAGGCTGTACGCGGGCAGCGCGGACATGTTCCGCTTGATCACGTCGCGGTTCCGGCTGGCCAGGACACCGGTGATGCTGTGCGGGTAGAGGAACAGCGCCAGCGCCGAGCCGAACGCCAGCGTCACGTACTGGATCTGGTTGTTCTGGTTGAGCAGGATGCCGTCGCCGGGCGCTGGTGACGCCTGGAACTTCGCGTCGGCGGCGTCGAAGATGGCGCCCCAGCCGCCGAGCTTGTACGGCAGCCAGATCACCGCGACCAGGATCACGATGTAGATCAGCGAGTCCTTGACGAACGCGATCAGCGCCGGCGCGCGCAGCCCCGACTGGTACGTGTACGCGGCCAGGATCGCGAACGCGATGATGATCGGCAGGTGCCGGGCCAGCGCGCTGTCCCCGGTCACGCCCATGGTCTTGAGCACCGCCTCGATGCCCACCAGTTGCAGCGCGATGTACGGCATGGTGGCGACGATGCCGGTGATCGCGACCAGCAGCGCCAGGATCGGCGAGCCGAACCGGTTGCGGACGAAGTCGGCGGGGGTGACGAAGCCGTGCCGGTGCGAGACCGACCAGAGCCGGCACAGCACCAGGAACACCAGCGGGTAGATGACGATCGTGTACGGCACCGCGAAGAAGCCGGCCGCGCCGGCCCCGAAGATCAGCGCCGGGACGGCGACGAACGTGTACGCGGTGTAGAGGTCACCGCCGACCAGGAACCAGGTGATCCAGCCGCCGAAGCTGCGCCCGCCCAGCCCCCATTCGTCCAGGTGGGCCATGTCGGTCGGTCTGCGCCACCGGGCCGCCACGAAGCCCATGGCGCTGACCAGCAGGAACAACAGCGTGAAGACGATGATCTCGGTGAGGTGGTCCCGCCACATCAGTGGTCACCCCGCTTCTTGGTCATCTGGTAGACCAGCGTGGTGGTGCCGACGCCCAGCAGGATCCAGGCCAGTTGCAGCCAGTAGAACCGCGGGAACCCGAACAGCCGGGGTGAGTCGGCGTTGAACAGCGCCGGGATCAGCGGCACCACGATCGGGATGAAGAGCAACCAGTTCCAGGGACTCTTGTCCTTCGCCCTGGATCGCGCCGTGTCGAGCGCCTCCGGTTCCGGTTCGGACATGTGACACCCCTCCGGGCATTCGTAGCGGGCCATGTGACGGCCGGAGGCTACGACCCTGTGACGGGGGTCACGTCCGATCGGGTGATGTCGATGCGCCAAACGGCCGCCGGCATGCGCCGAACGGCCGTCAGGCGTCCGTGAGGTGCGAGGTGTCGTTCACCGAGCGGACCGCGACGCCGCCGTCCGGGTACAGGTCCAGCACCGAGATGCCCGCCGTGTCCAGGTAGAGCCGGTGCAGGAACGCGTCGCCGGCGGCGAGCGCGTCGCGCAGCACCAGCTTGATCGGCGAGACGTGGGAGACCACCACGACGGTCTCCCCCGGGTACGCCGACCGCAGCCGGTCGACGGCCCGCCCGGTCCGCTCGGCGACCGCCACGAACGACTCGCCCTGCGGCGGGGCGACCCGGGTGGAGGCGAGCCAGGCGTCCAGCTCCGCCGCCCAGCGCTCGCGTACCTCGGCGAACGTGTGCCCCTCCCAGACGCCGAAGTCGCACTCGATCAGGTCGTCGTCGGTGCGTACCGGCGGGTTGCCGACCCGCGCGGCGATCGCCTCGGCGGTGGCCGTACACCTCGACAGCGGGGAACTGACCACCGCCGCGACGGACGGCGCCAGCGCGGCCACCCGGGCTGCGGTGGCCCGGGCCTGGGCCCGGCCCCGCTCGGTCAGCGGCACGTCGCCCCGGCCGGAGTAGTGCTTGCACACGGTGCGCTCGGTCTCGCCGTGCCGGACCAGGATCAGCCGGGTGGCCTCCTCGGTCGGGCGCGGCTCCCAGGAGGCGGGCGTGGTGGCCGGGTCGGTGCCGGTGGCCCGGACGAGCGCCGCCTCCCGCGCCTCGGCCTTCGCCTCCGGCGCGGCGCCGGACGCGGCGGCGTCCATGGCCGCGTTGGCGAGCGCGTCGGCGTGCCGGTTGCGCTCCCGGGGGATCCAGGTGAAGCGTACGGCGGTGAACCGGCCGACCAGCCCGGCGGCCTGGGCGGCGAGCGGGCGCAGCCCGGGGTGCTTGATCTGCCAGCGGCCGCACATCTGCTCGACCACCAGCTTGGAGTCCATCCGCGCCTCGACCTCGGCCGCGCCCAGTTCGGCGGCGGCCTCCAGCCCGGCGATCAGGCCCCGGTACTCGGCCACGTTGTTCGTGGCGGTGCCGATCGACTCGGACCGCTCGGCCAGCACCTCGCCGGTCTCCGGGTCCCGGACCACGGCGCCGTAACCGGCCGGGCCCGGGTTGCCCCGGGAGCCGCCGTCGGCCTCGATCACTACCGCGCGCACCGCCACGGCGGCTACAGCCCCGACTCGTTGGTCCGGACCATGATCCGCCGGCAGTCCTCGCAGCGGACCACGTCGTCCGGGTCGGCCATGCGGATGCGAGCCAGGTCGGCGCCGGACAGGTCCAGCCGGCAGCCGCCGCAGCGGCCCCCGGTCAGCAGCGCGGCGCCCAGCCCGGTGTCCTCACGGATCTTGTCGTAGAGGCCGACCAGGTCCGCCGGGAGGTCACCGGCGAGCGGCTGGCGGGCGGTGCGC
>NZ_JAGPXV010000349.1:0-6284 GCF_018070405.1 Micromonospora sp. D75 | reverse complement strand
CCACCCCGCTGCCCGACGGCGGCGTGCGCCGCCCGGACGGGCACTGGCTGGTGCAGGCCCGGTCCACCCCGGCCGAGCGGATGCCGGTGGTGGTGCACCGGGAGGACCTGCACGACGCGCTCATCGCCGGCCTGGGTGACCGGGTCGAGCTGCGTACCGGCGTGAGCGTGCGGACGGTGCGCGCCGCGTCCGGTGAGCGCCCGGCGGTGGGCGACGGCCGGCACACCTACGAGGCGGACCTGGTGGTGGCCGCCGACGGCACCGACAGCGAGATCCGCCGGCAGTTGGCGCCGGAGACCTCGGTGGTCAGCTCCGGGTGCGCGTCGTGGCGGGCGGTCATCCCCTGGTACCGGGCCCCGCAACTGCCCGACGACCAGCCGCTGCAGGGGGAGACGCTGGGCGCCGGCTACCGGTTCCTGGCCGCCTCGCTCGGCGAGCGGGGCAACGCCGGGGCGTCCCGCCGGGGCGGCGTCTACTGGGTGGCCACGGCGGCGGGCGCGCCCCGCCCGGAGCCGCCCGAGGTCCAGCTCGCGCTGCTCAAGCGCTGGTTCGCGGGCTGGCCCGCGCCGATCGGCACGCTGCTGGACGCGACCGACCCGGACGACGTGGTGCAGCAGGAGATCCGCGAGCTGCGTCCGCTGCCGAAGGCGTACGGCTTCCCGGCCGGGCCGGGCGGCGTGGTGCTGCTCGGCGACGCGGCGCACGCCATGCCGCCGCACCTCGGCCAGGGCGCCTGCCTGGCGTTCGAGGACGCGGCGACGCTGGCCGGACTGCTACGGGAGTCGCGGCTGCCGGACGCGGTGACCGCGTACGACAGGCTGCGCCGGCCCCGCGCGGCCACGATGGTCCGGCAGACCCGGCGGATGTCGGCGGTCCTGCAGGCCCGGGGCCGGCTGGCGCTGCGCGCCCGCGACGCCGCCCTCGGCACGATCAGCCCGCGCCTGCGTAACACGGCCGCCGCGGCGGCCGCCGCCTGGCAGCCGCCGTCCTGACCTCCGCCGCGGCGGCCTCAGATGACCGCGGCGGGCTCGGCGATGCAGGCGGTGCCGATCCGGCGGAACCCGACCCGCAGGTAGACCCGGGCGATGTCCTCGCTGCCGGCGCTCAGGAAGATCAGGTCGGTGCCGGCAGCGCGCAGTTCCCGAGCGAGGGTGGCGGTCACCGCCGCGCCGAGGCCGCGCCGCCGCGCGGACGGCAGCGTGGCCACCCCGGCGATCTCCGCCACGTCGCCGACCCGCATGGCCATGCCGCCGGCGAGCGCGCCTTCCTCGGGCGTGGCGGCGAGCACGGAGATGCGCCGGCCGTCGGCGACCCGGGTCGCCTCCTCCTCCAGCGCGGCCACGTCCAGCCCGGAGACGGTGGCGTCCCGCTCGGCCGGTCCGGCCTCGCCGCGCGCGGTGCCGCCGTTGGCGAAGCCGACCGCGGCGACGGCCCGCCGCAGCGCGATGTCCGCGGCGAAGCCCGCGTCGCCGGGGTCCAGCACCCGCACCGGTACGTCGCTGAACGTTCCCGGTTCGGGCAGGCGCTCCGGTTCCAGCAGCATCAGCGGCGCCTCCAGCACGCTCAGCCCGGCCGAGCGGGCCACCGCCAGCAGCTCCGGTTGGTGCTCGTGCACCCATTCGAACGCCTCCGGCAGGCCCAGTTCCTGCTGCCGGGTGCGTACCGCGTTGACATCGGCGAGGGTGGGGTGCTCGGTGGCGTCGAGCCGGGGCCGGGCGTAGAACGGCCATCCGGGGCCTTCCCGGACGAAGAGCACCAGGGCGCCGTACTCCTCGGTCCGGGCCCCGTCGCGGGGCACCGCGTCGTAGAACCGCTCCAACCGGTCGAGTACGTCAGCGCGTGCGAGATCCACCGCGCGAGACTACATGTCCCAGCATCTGGAAGTGTGATCAATCTGAACTGGCCTTGCGCCGGAAGCCCTAACGTAGACTCAATAAACCGCAGAGGGCCGACGTCGTCCCCATCATGATCCATCCTGAGTGACGACAGGAGGCCCGGTGGCCTTTCCGTACCCTCACAGCCCGCAGTCGGCCCCACCGGCGACCGGGCTCTACGACCCCGCGTACGAGCATGACGCCTGCGGTGTGGCCTTCGTGGCCGACCTGCACGGGCGGCGCTCGCACCAGGTCGTCGCGAACGGCCTCGGGGCGCTGTGCCGGCTGGACCACCGGGGCGCCCGGGGCGCGGAGCACAACACCGGGGACGGCGCCGGCATCATGATCCAGGTGCCGGACGCGTTCCTGCGCGCCACCGTCGACTTCCCGCTGCCCCCGGCCGGCCAGTACGCCACCGGCCTGGTGTTCCTGCCCGACGACGACGTGGCCGAGACCCGTGCCCGCCAGGTGGTCGACAAGTACGCGCTGGTCGAGGGCGCCGACGTGCTCGGCTGGCGCGAGGTGCCGACCGACCCGTCCGGCCTGGGGGAGACGGCGCTCGCGGCGATGCCCCGGGTCCGGCAGCTCTTCGTGGCCGCGCGCCGGCTGACCGGCTCGCCGGCCGGCCCGGCCGGTTCCCCGCTGACCGGGCTGGACCTGGACCGGGTGGCGTTCTGCCTGCGCAAGCAGGTCGAGCGGGAGACCGCCGAGCGGGGCGTGCCGGCGTACTTCCCGTCGCTGTCCGGCCGCACCATGGTGTGGAAGGGCATGCTCACCCCGGACCAGCTTCCGGAGTTCTACCCGGAGCTGACCGACGAGCGGGTGGTCAGCGCCATCGCGCTGGTGCACTCGCGCTTCTCCACGAACACGTTCCCCTCCTGGCCGCTGGCGCACCCGTACCGGTTCATCGCGCACAACGGCGAGATCAACACGATTCGCGGCAACCGCAACTGGATGCAGGCCCGCGAGGCGCTGCTGCGCAGCCCGAACCTGCCCGGCAACATCCGCCGGGTCTTCCCGGTGTGCACCCCGGCCGCGTCCGACTCGGCGAACTTCGACGAGGTCCTGGAGCTGCTGCACCTGGCCGGGCGGAGCCTGCCGCACGCGGTGCTCATGATGATCCCCGAGGCGTGGGAGAACGACCCGGACATGCGCGCCGACAAGCGCGCCTTCTACCGCTTCCACGCCAGCCTGATGGAGCCGTGGGACGGCCCGGCCTCGGTCGCCTTCACCGACGGCGAGATCGTCGGCGCGGTGCTCGACCGCAACGGGCTGCGCCCGGGCCGCTGGTGGCACACCGCCGACGGGCTGGTGGTGCTAGGCAGCGAGGCGGGCGTGCTCGACCTGGACCCGTCCACCGTGATCGCCAAGGGCCGGCTCCAGCCGGGCCGGATGTTCCTGGTCGACACCGTCAACGGCCGGATCGTCTCCGACGACGAGATCAAGACCGAGCTGGCCGCCGAGCAGCCGTACCAGGAGTGGCTGCACGCGGGCCTGATCGAGCTGGACGACCTGCCGGCCCGCGAGCACATCGTCTACACCCACGACTCGGTACGCCGCCGCCAGCAGGTGTTCGGCTACACCGAGGAGGAGCTGAAGATCCTGCTCGGCCCGATGGCCCGCAGCGGCGCGGAGCCGATCGGCTCGATGGGCACCGACACGCCCATCGCCCCGCTGTCCACCCGGCCGCGGCTGCTCTACGACTACTTCCATCAGCTCTTCGCGCAGGTCACCAACCCGCCGCTGGACGCCATCCGGGAGGAGCTGGTGACCAGCCTGGCGTCCACCATCGGGCCGGAGGGCAACCTGCTCGACCCGGGTCCGGCGAGCTGCCGGCAGATCGTGCTGCCGTACCCGGTGATCGACAACGACGAGCTGGCCAAGATCCTCTCCATCGACGAGGACGGCGACCTGCCCGGCTTCAAGGCGGTCCGGGTCTCCGGTCTCTACCGCCTGCGCGACGGCGGCGCCGGCATCAAGGCCCGGCTGACCGAGATCTGCCGGCACGTCTCCGAGGCGATCGAGGACGGCGTACGCATCCTGGTGCTCTCCGACCGGGACTCCAACGCCGACCTGGCCCCGATCCCGTCGCTGCTGCTCACCGCCGCGGTGCACCAGCACCTGGTACGCGAGCAGACCCGCACCCAGGTGGCGCTGATCGTCGAGTCCGGCGACTGCCGCGAGGTGCACCACGCGGCGGTGCTGATCGGGTACGGCGCGGCGGCGGTCAACCCGTACCTGGCCTTCG
Organism: Micromonospora sp. D75; assembly: GCF_018070405.1. Classification (NCBI taxonomy): domain Bacteria; kingdom Bacillati; phylum Actinomycetota; class Actinomycetes; order Micromonosporales; family Micromonosporaceae; genus Micromonospora; species Micromonospora sp. D75. The sequence continues at coordinate 2,162 of NZ_JAGPXV010000349.1, read as the reverse complement.
AGTCGGTCGAGGACATGATCTCCACCGGCGTGCTGGCCGGCGTCGACCGGGTGAAGGCGGTCCGCAACTACGTCAAGGCGCTCGGCAAGGGCGTCCTGAAGATCATGTCCAAGATGGGGATCTCGACCGTGTCCTCGTACTGCGGCGCGCAGGTCTTCGAGGCGGTCGGCCTGGAGACCCGCCTGGTCGACAGGTACTTCCGGGGCACGCCGAGCACCATCGGCGGCATCGGGCTGGCCGAGATCCACGCCGAGGTGGCGGCCCGGCACGCGCGGGCCTGGCCGGCGCCCGGCGTGCAGGCCACGGACCGGCTGGAGGTCGGCGGCGAGTACCAGTGGCGCCGCGAGGGCGAGCTGCACCTGTTCAACCCGGAGACCGTCTTCCTGCTCCAGCACGCCACCCGCAGCCGCCAGTACGACGTGTTCCGGAAGTACACCGCGAAGGTCGACGAGCTGGCCGCGCAGGCCGGCTCGCTGCGCGGGCTGTTCACGCTGCGCACCGGCGTACGTCCGGCGGTGCCGCTGGACGAGGTCGAGCCGGCCAGCGAGATCGTCAAGCGCTTCGCCACCGGCGCCATGTCGTACGGGTCGATCTCGGCGGAGGCGCACGAGACGCTCGCCATCGCGATGAACCGGCTCGGCGGTAAGTCCAACACCGGTGAGGGCGGCGAGGACGTCGAGCGGCTGCACGACCCGGCGCGGCGCTCCGCGGTCAAGCAGATCGCCAGCGGCCGCTTCGGCGTGACCAGTGAATACCTCGTCAACGCCGACGACCTCCAGATCAAGATGGCGCAGGGCGCGAAGCCCGGCGAGGGCGGGCAGCTACCCGGCAACAAGGTCTGGCCGTGGATCGCCCGGACCCGGCACGCCACCCCCGGTGTCGGCCTGATCTCGCCGCCGCCGCACCACGACATCTACTCCATCGAGGACCTGGCCCAGCTCGTCCACGACCTGAAGTGCGTCAACCCGGCCGCCCGGGTGCACGTCAAGCTGGTCAGCGAGGTCGGCGTGGGCACCGTCGCGGCGGGCGTGGCCAAGCTCAAGGCCGACGTCATCCTGATCTCCGGCCACGACGGCGGCACCGGCGCGTCCCCGCTCAACTCGCTCAAGCACGCCGGCACCCCGTGGGAGCTGGGCCTGGCCGAGGCGCAGCAGACGCTGTTGCTGAACAAGCTGCGCGACCGGGTGACCGTGCAGGTCGACGGCCAGCTCAAGACCGGCCGGGACGTGCTGATCGCGGCGCTGCTCGGCGCCGAGGAGTTCGGCTTCGCCACCGCCCCGCTGATCGTCGAGGGCTGCGTGATGATGCGGGTGTGCCACCTGGACACCTGTCCGGTCGGCATCGCCACCCAGAACCCGGTGCTGCGCGAGCGCTTCACCGGCCGCCCCGAGTTCGTGGAGAACTTCTTCCTCTTCCTCGCCGAGGAGGTCCGCGGCTACCTGGCCGAGCTGGGCTTCCGCAGCATCGACGAGGCGATCGGGCACACCGAGCTGCTCGACGTGGCCGGCGCGATCGACCACTGGAAGGGCCACGGGCTCGACCTGAGCCGCGTGCTGCACCTGCCCGAGCTGCCCGAGGGCGCGGCCCGCCGGGGCGTACGCGCCCAGGACCACGGCCTCGACGCGGCGCTGGACAACCGGCTCATCGAGCTGGCCGGGCCGGCGCTGCGGGAGCGCACCCCGGTCCGGGTCGAGGTCGAGGTGCGCAACGAGCACCGCAGCGTCGGCGCGATGCTCGGCGGCGAGGTGACCCGCCGCTTCGGCGGCGCCGGCCTGCCCGACGACACGATCGAGTTCCTGCTGCGCGGCACCGCCGGCCAGTCGTTCGGCGCGTTCCTGCCGCGCGGCGTCACGCTGCGCCTGCACGGCGACGCCAACGACTACGTCGGCAAGGGACTGTCCGGCGGGCGCCTCGTGGTGCGGCCGGACGCCGACGCGCCGTTCGTCGGCGTGGACGCCGCGCCCGGCCGCCGGGCCGAGGACCAGATCATCGCCGGCAACACCATCCTGTACGGCGCGACCGGCGGCGAGGTCTACCTGCGCGGCCGGGTGGGGGAGCGGTTCGCGGTGCGCAACTCCGGCGCGGTCGCGGTGGTCGAGGGCCTCGGCGACCACGGTTGCGAGTACATGACCGGCGGCACCGTCGTGGTGCTCGGGCCGACC
>NZ_JAGPXV010000348.1:0-6288 GCF_018070405.1 Micromonospora sp. D75 | reverse complement strand
GTACCACTGGCGGTACACGCCCCCCCGCCGGTCAGGTCGCTCGGCGTCGCCGTTCGGCCCGCCACCAGCGGTGGACGATCAGCACGCTGGCGATCAGGCCGAGGCTCGCAGGCGCCGCCGCGTACCAGTTGATCGACCCGGGCGTGGTCACCGCCGCGCCGATCGCCGCGTAACCGATGGCGGTGGGGGCGGAGGCGATCACGCTGCCGGCCAGGAACGGCACCACCCGGGCGGCGGTGGTGCCGTAGCCGTAGCTGACCAGGCCGAACCCGGCGATCGGCAGCAGCCGTACGGTGATCACGCCGAAGACGCTCTGCCGGGCGAACCAGCCGTCGAGGCGGGCCAGCCGGCCGCGTACCCGCTCGGCGACGAAGTCGCGCCCGAGCACCCGCCCCACCGTGAAGCCGAGGGCCGCCGCCAGCAGCGCCGCGCCGAGCGCGTACGCGGCGCCCTGCACCGGGCCGAAGATCGCGCCCGCGGCCAGCGTGACGAACGTGCGCGGCACCAGAGCCACCAGCAGCAGCGCGCCGCCGAGAACCGCCGCGGGCGGGCCGTAGCCGCCGAGCGAGTCGGCGAGCCGGGGCAGGTCGGCCGGATCCGGCCGCGGCACCAGCAGCAGCGTCACGCCGAACCCGGCGAGCAGCAGCAGGAGCAGCCCGAACCGGCGCGCCGAGGGCTGCCGCAGCAACCCGGCGAGCCGGCGGGCCACCGGTCGCCGCCCCGGCCGGGCGGCGTCGGTCACGGCCTCGGGGCGGCGGCCACCGCGGTGCGGCGTTCGGAGCGGAGCCGGTCGGCCCAGGTGTCGTCGAGCGGCGGAAGCTGGTGGATGCCGGTCGCCCAGCGCAGCAGCAGGTCGGCCAGGTCGGGGTTGCGCGCCAGCGCCGGGCCGTGCGAGTAGGTGCCGAGCAGCTTGCCCCGCCACGCGCCCTCGGTGGCGCCGTCGTTGCCGACGCCCGTGGTGACCCGGGCCAGCGGGGACACGCCGGGGCCGAGGTGGGTACGGCCGCCGTGGTTCTCGAACCCGGACAGGTGCGGGATGCCCAGCCGCGGGTCGACCTCGCCGGCCAGCTCGCCGACGGCCCGGGTGGGACCGCGGTCGGAGGAGAGGTCGAGCAGCTCCAGGCCGGCGCACTGGGTGCCCTTGGCGAAGAAGGAGGTGCCGAGCAACTGGTAGCCGGCGCAGACGCCGAACACCACCGAGCCCTGGGCCACCGCCCGGTGCAGGCCGCCGTCGGCGATCAGGCGCTGGGCGCCGAGCGCCTGCGGGCCGTCCTCGCCGCCGCCGAGCAGGTAGATGTCGGCGGTGGCGGGCAGCCGCTGGTCGGAGCGGACCTCCAGCACCTCGACCGGCATGCCGCGCAGCTGGGCCCGGCGGGCCAGGATCAGCGCGTTGCCCCGGTCGCCGTAGGTGGACAGCAGGTCGGGATAGATCCAGACGATGCGCAGGCTCTCAGTTGACACGGTCCAGCTCCGCTCGGATGTCCTGGAAGGCGGTGTAGTTGGCGATGACCTCCAGCCGGCCCGGCGGCACCGCGCGGACCGCCTCGTCGAAGCTGCGGACGTGCTGGAACGGCACGCCGTTGACCTCGAGCCGCACCGCCAGGTCGTACGCCCGGTCGCCGGTGATCAGCACCTGCCGGCCGGTCAGCGGGGAGAAGTCCACGTCGAACAGCCAGGACGTGTCCAGCCCGTCGGGGTCGCGGGCGTTGATGGACAGCAGTGTCGGCGCGACGTCGGCCATGTCGAACGCCTCCAGCCAGCTCGCCGGGTTCTTCGCCAGCAGCAGCCGGATGTTGCGCCCGTCGCGGTTCACCTGGGCGTAGCGCCCGGCCACCGAGGTGACGGTGCCGAGCCGGGAGACCGCGTCCACCGGGCGTACGCCGAACTCGGCGGCGACGGCCAGGGCGGTGGCCGCGTTGCCGAGGTTGACCTTGCCGGGGAGCTGAAGCTGGATCTTGTGCCAGGCGCCGGTGGGGTCGAGCACGCCGTCGTCCTCGACCGTCCAGTTCGGCTCGGGGCGGCGCAGCGGGCAGCCGGTGCACCACCACTGCTCGCCGGAGCGCTGGATGGTGGAGCCGCACTCGGGGCAGACCCAGGAGTCGTCGTGCCAGCGCTGCCCGGCGCTGAACCAGGTGACGTGCGGCGGCACGTGGCCCTGGGCCGGGTCGGCCGGCGGGGTGGCGGCCCACACCACCATCGGGTCGTCGGCGTTGGCGACCACCCGTACCCGCGGGTGCCGGACCAGGGCGGCGCGCCAGAGCTGCGCCATCATGGCGACCTCCTTGGCGCGGTCGAGCTGGTCGCGGGAGAGGTTGAGCAGCGCCACCACGTGCGGCTCGGTCGCCTCCAGCACCTGGGCGAGGTAGTGCTCGTCCACCTCCAGCACCGCGTACGGCGTGCTGCCGGCCTTGGCGAGCGCCGAGGTGTGGCCGGTGGGCATGTTCGCGCCGAAGGAGTTGGTGGCGACCCGGCCCAGCACGCCGACCGCGGCGGTGGTGAGCCGGGTGGTGGTGGTCTTGCCGTTGGTGCCGGACACCAGGGCGATGGCGCGCCCGGCCGAGAGGTGGGCGAGCAGGTCCGGGTCGATCTTGAGGCCGATCCAGCCGCCGATCACCGAGCCGTCGCCACGGCCCGCGGCCCGCGACAGCGCCGCGGCGGTGCGCGACACGGAGCTGGCCACCTTTGCCCGCAAGGGCATCTTCGCGTCCGTCACGCGAGCGAGGTTACCGGACCGCCACCTCCACCAGATCGCCGCCGACGGCGAACCGTTCGGCCGGGGACGTTCCGGCGGACGGGTGGAGCGCGCGGGGCCGGACGGCGTCGGTCGATGTCGGGTAGCGGACGGTGCCGGGCGCGCCCCACCCCCTCCACTCCGCCCCACCCGCGTTGACGTGCGGTTTTGCGCGCGGAAACGCCACGCCGCGCGGGCGATTCTGGTTGCAGGTGGAGGGAAGTGGAGTAGAGTGGGGCGCGATGGTGAGGCCGGGAGGGCCACACCGGCCCGGGGGGTCAGCGGCGCCGCGAACGCCGCTCAGGGCGAGGGGGTTGGGCCGATGTTCCTCGGCACCCACACTCCGCGCCTGGACGACAAAGGCCGGTTGATCCTGCCGGCGAAGTTCCGGGACGAACTGGCGGGGGGTGTCGTGATCACCAAAGGGCAGGAGCGCTGCCTCTACGTCTTCCCGATGCCCGAGTTCCAGCGGATCGCCGACCAGTTGCGCGCGCAGCCGATGACGAGCAAGGCGGCCCGGGCCTACAGCCGGGTCTTCTTCGCCAGCGCGCACGACGAGGTGCCGGACAAGCAGGGGCGGGTCACCATACCCGGCCACCTGCGGTCGTACGCGGCACTGGACCGGGATCTGGTCGTGATCGGAGCGAGCACCCGGGTGGAGATCTGGGACAAGGCGGCCTGGGAGGCCTACCTCGCGGAGAGCGAAGACGACTTCGCCGACATCGAGGAGGGGGTGCTGCCCGGCGGTCTGTAGGGCGTGACGGCGCCCGACGTACTGCGAGATCTCCAGCCGCTTTCGAGTTCCTGGCACCCCTTCCCCGGTGCCAGGCGCACGATCCGACACGGAGGGCCGCGGCCTCCGGCGGGCGGGAGCGGATGGGGATCTGGCGGTATGGCGAGGCGTCGTGGCGACGACGGACACGTGACGGAACGGTTGGCGAACGGGGTGGGGGTCGAGATGGGGGAGCTACGCGGCACGCACGTGCCGGTGCTGCTCGAGCGGTGTCTCGAGCTGCTGGCCCCCGCACTGGGCCGGCCCGGTCGCACCGTCCACGTCGACGCCACGCTCGGCCTGGCCGGGCACGCCGAGGCGGTGCTCACGGCGCATCCGGACACGGTGCTGATCGGCCTGGACCGGGACACCGAGGCGCTCGCCCACGCGCGGGTCCGCCTGGCCCGGTTCGCCGACCGGATCCACCTGGAGCACGCCGTCTACGACGAGCTGCCCGAGGTGCTCGACCGGCTCGGTTACCCGGCGATCGACGGGGTGCTGTTCGACCTGGGCGTCTCGTCGCTGCAACTGGACGCGCCCGACCGCGGGTTCGCGTACGCGCAGGACGCGCCGCTGGACATGCGGATGGACCAGACCCGGGGGGTGACCGCCGAGGAGGTGGTCAACACCTACTCCCACCCGGACCTGGCCCGCCTGCTGCGGGTGTACGGCGAGGAGAAGTTCGCCGGGAAGATCGCCTCGGCGATCATCCGGGAACGGGAGCGGGCCCGGATCACGTCGTCGGCCCGGCTGGCCGAGCTGGTCCGGGAGAGCATTCCGGCGCCAGCCCGACGAACTGGCGGACACCCGGCAAAGAGAACGTTTCAGGCTTTACGGATCGAGGTAAACAGAGAACTGGCAGCGCTGGAGACAGCGCTGCCGGCCGCTCTGGACAAGCTCACAGTGGGCGGCCGCATGGTGGTCCTGTCCTACCACTCGCTGGAGGACCGGCTCACCAAGCACGCGCTCGCCGACCGGGTCCGCAGCAAGGGCCCGGTCGACCTCCCGGTCGAACTGCCCGGGTCGGGCCCGACGTTCCGGCTGTTGAGCCGGGGCGCCGAGCTGCCCGGGGAGGCGGAGGTGGCCGCGAACCCGCGCGCCGCCTCGGTGCGGCTGCGGGCAGCGGAACGGCTCGACCCGGAGGCGGCCCGGCAGGGGCGTACCGACCGCGAACGGTACCGCCGCCGGGTGAAGGCGATGCACCAACCGGGGACGGGGTCACCGGGGTCCGGGACGGACCCCGCGTCGGCTCCGGGGGACGGGATCGGGACGGACGAAGAGGGGGAGGGGACATGAACGTCGAGAAGCGCGACGGCCGGGGAGCCGTCGGGCAGCGCGCACCGCGGTCGGGGGGCCGGACCGCGGCGCAGCGCACCACGCGGGCCACGACGGCGACCGACCGCCGGGAGGACACTCGCGCCCGGGGGGCGCGCGAGTTCCCGACGCAGGGCAGCGCCGCTCTGCGGCCGGCCGAGCGGACCCGGGTCACCGGCACGCCGGCGCCGCGCCTGCGGGTCGCCCCGCCGGCGCCGATCCGGGTGCCCCGGGCGCCTTTCGTCGCACTGATCCTGGTTCTCGTGGTCGGTGGGGTGCTGGGCATCCTGGCCGTCAACACCAAGATCAATGAGAACGCCTTCAAGCTGGAGAGGCTCCAGCAGCAGCAGGCCAAGCTCGACGTGGACGAGCAGGAGCTCAAGAAGGAGATCGCCAACCAGAAGGCGCCCGGCAACCTGACCGCCAACGCCCGCAAGCTGGGCCTGGTCGAGTCCGAGGACCCGGCCTACATCCGGCTGCCGGACGGGCAGACCATCGGGGTGCCGCACCCCGCCCAGGGCGCCCCGTCGGTCACCAGCCAGCAGGGCAACGGAGGCTGAGCGGTGCCGCCGAGATCGGAGGATCCGCGCCGGGACGCCACGGGCTCCCGGCGCGGATCGTCGCGGGGGTCGGAGCCGCGCGAGCCGGGTCTCGGCGGGATCTCCGACGCCCGGGCGTACACCCCACGCGGACGGACCGTGCGCGAGGGCGGCGGCGCCGAGCAACGGCGTACCCCCCGCAGCACCCGGTCCGGCGATCCGTTCCGGCCCGCGTTGCAGGTGCTCGACGGCGGCCGGGCCGGGCGTGCCGGCACGCGCGAGCCCACGGGTGACGGCGCCCGGACCGGCCGCCGGGCCACCGCCGCGGGCGGCCGGACCGGCGTGGTGCGGACCGTCTCGTCCCGGCCGGTGCGGGAGCCGTTCGACGACGAGGAGGACGCGCCGCCGCCGCGCCGCCGGTCCCAGCCGCGCCGTCCCGCCGCCCAGCCGCGCCGACCGGTCCGCAAGCCGCGCCGGCCCCCGCGGCTGGGCGATCCGCGCAGTCGGCTGCGCCTCGGCACGCTGCTGGCGCTGACGTTGTTCGCCAGCATCGGCGTGCGGGTGTTCTACCTCCAGACCGTCGACACCCCGGCGTACGCCGACGGCGGCCTGCCCAACCGGCTCGCCGTGGTCGAGCTGCCGGCCCCGCGCGGGGCGATCCTCGACCGCAACGGTGAGCCGCTGGCGCACAGTGTGGAGGCCCGGTACGTGTTCGCCGACCCGACCCGGGTCAAGGACCGCGCCGCCACCGCACGGGCGCTGTCCCCGTTGCTCGGCGTGCCCGCCTCGGACCTGGCCGAGAAGATGCGCGAGCGCAACCTGCCCGGCACCGACACCCCGTTGCAGTTCGTCTACCTGGCCCGGGGCGTCGAGATCGGCACCGCGAAGCGGATCATGGCGCTCGACCTGGCCGGCATCAACGTGCACCGGGA
>NZ_JAGPXV010000347.1:0-6318 GCF_018070405.1 Micromonospora sp. D75 | reverse complement strand
GTGTATAAGAGACAGGCGTGCAGGGGGTGCAGGCGCGCACGTTCCACGCGGCGGCGCTGCGGCAGGTCCGCTACTTCGCGCCCCGGCTGCTGGCCGGGCGGGCCATGCCGGAGCTGCTGGACAGCAAGGTGCGGGTGGTCACGCTCGCCGCCGCCAAGGTCGGGCTGCGCGCCGACCGGGCCGCCGCGCGCGACCTCGCCGCCGAGATCGAATGGGCCAAGTCGTCGCTGGTCGAGCCCGGGGAATACGTCGTCGCCGCGGCCAAGGCGCTGCGCGAGACGCCGTACGAGCCGGCCCGGGTGGCCGACGTGTTCGACGCGTACGAGCGGCTCAAGCGCGGCAACGGGGTGATCGACTTCGAGGACATGCTGCGCGCCGCGGTCTGGGGCATCGAGGAGCACCCGGACGTCGCCGAGCAGGTGCGCAACCAGTACCGGCACTTCGTGGTCGACGAGTACCAGGACGTCAACCCGCTCCAGCAGCGGCTGCTGGAGGCGTGGCTGGGTGGCCGGGACGACCTGACAGTGGTCGGCGACGCCAGCCAGACGATCTACTCGTTCACCGGCGCGACCTCGTCGTACCTGGTCGACTTCCCCCGGCTGCACCGGGGCGCGACAGTGGTCCGGCTGGTCCGCGACTACCGCTCCACCCCGCAGGTGGTCGGGCTCGCCAACGCGGTGATCTCCCAGGCGCGGGGCACCGAGGCGCGGCTGCGGCTGGAGCTGCACGGCCAGCGCCGGCCCGGTCCGGAGCCGGAACTGCGGATCTTCACCGACGAGCCGGCCGAGGCGAACGCGGTCGCCGCCCGCTGCCGGGCGCTGGTCGCGGGCGGCACCCCGGCGCGGGAGATCGCTGTGCTGTTCCGCACCAACGCGCAGTCCGAGGCGTACGAGAAGGCGCTCTCCGAGGCCGGCGTGCCGTACGTGCTCCAGGGCGCGGAGCGGTTCTTCGAACGGCCCGAGGTGCGCCAGGCGATGATCGCGCTGCGCGCCGCCACCCGGTCGGCGTCCGTCGACACGCCGCTGCCGGCCGCCGTGGTCGAAGGGCTCTCGGCGGTCGGCTGGGCGCCCGACGCGCCCCCGCCCGGCGGCGCCGCGCGCGAGCGGTGGGAGGCGCTCGCCGCGCTGGTCCAGCTCGCCGAGGAGTACGCCGCCGACGCCGAGGCGGAGCCGGGGCTGACCGGGTTCACCGAGGAACTGGCCCGGCGGGCCGCCCAGCAGCACGTGCCCACCGTCGAGGGGGTCACGCTCGCGTCGCTGCACTCGGCGAAGGGGCTGGAGTGGGACGCGGTGTTCCTGGTCGGGCTGGCCGAGGGCACGCTGCCCACCACGTACGCGAAGACCATGGAGCAGGTCGAGGAGGAACGGCGGCTGCTCTACGTCGGGATCACCCGGGCCCGGGAGTGGCTCTGGCTGTCGTACGCCACGGCGCGCTCGCCGGGTGGGCGGGCCCGGCGGCCGTCGCGCTTCCTGCCGCAGCTCGACCGCTCCGGCGGCGGCGAGCGGGCCGGCGGCGGCGGACCGGCGCGGCGGGCCGAGCGGCGCCGGCCGCAGGTGGTCTCGTGCCGGATCTGCGGCGCGACGCTGCTCGCCGGCGCGGACCGCAAACTGGGCCGCTGCCCGACCTGCCCGTCGGACATCGACGAGGAGCTGTACGAGCGGCTGCGCGATTGGCGGCAGCGGGTCGCGGGAGCGCAGAAGGTGCCGGCGTACGTGGTCTTCACCGACGCCACGCTCACCGCGCTGGCCGAACGGAAGCCCGGTCGCACCGAGGAACTGGTGGCGATCGCCGGGATCGGGCCCCGAAAAGTCGGGCTTTACGGTGATACGGTCCTCGCCCTGGTGGCGGGCGCCACGGTGGACGAGGTCTGCTCACAGAAAACTTCTGAAAACTAGCCGTAAATCGTTTGCCCTCGCCCGAGGGCGAGGAATAGCCTCATGACACACCTCGCGAGCGGCGCTGTTCTGGCTGCTCAACGGGGATGAGTCCACGGTCGGCACGAGGAGAGTAGGGAGGTGGCACCAGTGAAGATCTTCAACTATGAGCGTCTCGCGGCGATGCCGTCTGCCGTCGCTCCGCTGTCGGCTGTCCGGGTGGCCCTCGCCGCTCGACCGTCGGCTCCGCAGGTGCACCAGGTCCAGGTTCAGGCCGAGCTGAACCTGACCGTTGCGCCGATCGCCGGAGTCGAGGGGACCAGTGGCTTCGCGGGCAAGGGCATCGATGGCGCCAAGAAGCGCACGGATGTCCGCGGCGTTCCACCTCGAGGTAGACCGGTCTGATCCATCAGACGCCGGCTCACCTCGAGGCCGCGGAACCCGCACACCGGGATCCGCGGCCTCAGTTTTTTGTCCCGCCGAAGTACGTCGGAATGCGATCCACGAGATCGAAGTGAGAGAGAGGTGACCGGAGGATGAGTCTGGCGTTGGCCCCCCTCGACGTGAGCGTCGACGTGGAGGCGAACCTGCCCTGCCGGAAGTTCGACCCCGACCTGTGGTTCTCCGACTCGCCCGCCGAGCTCGAGCTGGCCAAGTCGCTCTGCGGGGACTGCCCGCTGCGCGTCGAGTGCCTGGCCGGGGCGGTCGAGCGAGCCGAGCCCTGGGGCGTCTGGGGCGGCGAGATCTTCGAGCGTGGCGCGGTCGTCCCGCGCAAGCGGCCCCGTGGCCGTCCGCGCAAGGAGGACCTCGCCCGCGACGCGCAGCTCCGGGTCGAGGCGGAGGCGCGACTGGCGGCCAGCGGGCTGTCCGAGTCGCGTAGCGCCGTCCGGCTGGCAGCCTGACACACCTACGTTCCGAAACCGACCGATGCCGGTGTCCCTCCACCGGCCGACCTGAGAGAGAAATTCTGATGCTGAACCTGCCGAACGGATTCGAGATGCAACTACTCCACGAAGCGTTGTCCAGGGCCCGAATGCGCCGGCCTCAGGCCGGTCGCACCACCACGAGCACTGAGGCAACCCGTTCCGCCCGTACCGTCGCCATGCGGAGTCGCAGCCAGTCGGCCCGCGACCTGGGCGTCCTGTAGAACGATCGCGTGAGGAAGGGGCGGTGACCTGCTGGTCACCGCCCCTTCGCCTGCTCCGTGCCCAGCCGGTGCTCAGGGCACGGGCGCGAAGCCGGGCAGCCAGCGTTCCAGGATCGACCGGTAGGGGGCCTTCGCCTCCAGCTGGCAGAGCACGCCGATCGAACCCAGCGTGACCCGATGGATCATCAGATACGACGGGGGCAGGTTGAGCTGGCGGCTGAGCTGGTACGCGGGGGAGCGGGGACTGGCCAGCCGGGTCGCCTCGGCGCGCAGCCAGGCCCGGGTGAAGCGGAACTCGTCGGCCGCGATCGGCTCCAGCATCGGACGCAGGAAGTCGAGCACCGCCGGGGCGTCGATCGACTCGGTGCGGCTGACGAAGCCCTCGGCACGCAGCCCCTCCACCACGGCGTCGGCGTCGCCGTTCAGCGCGAGCGCCGCGATCCGGCCGATCGGCTCCGGCGTGCCCTGCGGCATCCGGGCCACCGCGCCGAAGTCGATCACGCCGAGCCGCCCGTCCGGCAGCAGCCGGAAGTTGCCCGGGTGCGGGTCGGCGTGCAGCAACCCGGCCCGCTCCGGCGCGGAGAGGTGCAGCTCGGCCATCAGCCGGCCGGCCTCGTCGCGCTGCTCCTCGGTGCCCTCCCGGATGATCTGGGACAGCGGGATGCCCTCGACCCACTCGGTGATCAGCACCCGGGGCGCGGCGTCGAGCACCTCCGGGATGAAGATGTCCGGGTCGTCGGCGTACGCGGCGGCGAACGCCCGCTGCGACTCCGCCTCCAGCTCGTAGTCCAGTTCCTCGGTGATGCGCTCGCGCAGTTCGGCCAGGAGCGGCTTCACGTCCAGCCCCGGCTGGATCGCCCGGAACATGCCGCCGAGCCGGGAGAGCTGCTTGAGGTCGGCGAGCAGGGCGTCACCTGCGCCCGGGTACTGGATCTTCACGGCCACGTCCCGGTGCTGCGGGCCGCCGTTCGGGCCGTACCCGGGGTCGCGCCAGAGGGCGCGGTGCACCTGGCCGATGCTGGCCGCCGCGGCCGGGGTGTCGTTGAACTCGACGAACCGGTCGCGCCAGTCCGGGCCGAGCTGCTCGGCGAGCACCTTGTGCACTGTCGCCGCCGGCAGCGGCGGGGCGGCCTCCTGGAGCTTGGTGAGCGCCTGCCGGTAGGGTGCGGCCACCTCCTCGGGCAGCGCCGCCTCGAACACCGACAGGGCCTGGCCGAACTTCATCGCCCCGCCCTTGAGCTGCCCGAGCACGCTGAACAGCTGCTCGGCGGTGCGCTGCTGGATCTCGGCGGAGATGACGTCGGACGCGAGCCCGGTCACCCGCTTGCCCATGCCGAGGACGGTTCGACCGGCGAATCCGAGCGGCAGGGCGGCGAGTTTGGCGGTGCGGGACACGGCCCGGCGCGGGATGTCGGTCACCCGGCCATTGTTACCGACTCGGGGCCCTCGATGCTGCCGTGCGGCCGGGAGCGGCCGGGGCCGACCGGATCGGGCGACGCCGGCAGCAGCCACAGGAGGGGTGCGGCGGCCACCGTCGGTGACGCACCCGGCCCGGGGCTGCGACCTCCACCGCGCCGCCGAGCGTCTCCGGGTGGCCGCCGTCGAGCTGGGCCAGCGCCTCGGCCGTGGCGAACGCGGCGGCGGCGAGCCGGGTGGTGGCGGCGCAGGCCCGCTCGCCCCGGTCGGCGGCGAGCTGGGCGGCGAGCGCCGGCCAGTCCGGGTCCCGGTCGCCGCGGTGCAGGTCGAGGCAGCGCAGGCACGGACCGACGGGTGGGCGGACCAGCGGGCCGATCACGGGTACGCCGCCGCGCAGGTCGAGCAGCAGGTGGGGCTGGCGTCGGCGGGCGTACCCGGTGGCCAGCAGCTCGGCCGGCCGGTCCACGCCGAGCTGCACCACCAGGTCCGGCCGGGCCGCCCGGATCGGGGTCGTGGCAGTGCCCGGCGCGCACCGCTCCAGCGCCGCGCGTACCGCCGGGCCCAGCGGCCGGCCCAGCTCCGCGGCGGTCAGGCCGGTCCCGACCAGGTCGCCGGCGCCGACCGGGCCGGCCAGATCGGGTACGACGTGCCCGACGCCGGCCTGGGCCAGCGCGACGGCGACCGCCGCGCCGAGTCGTCCCGTGCCGGTGACCAGCACCCGGGCGGACCGGCGGCGGCGCAGCAGCCGGGCCGGTGTGCCGGGCAGGTCGGGGCAGGTAAGCGCCAGCGCGGCGGCCTCGGCTGCCAACCGGGTCCGGACCGCGCCGGCGAGGTCACGGGGGAACAGGGCCTGCGCGGGCACCACCAGGCCGGCGTTGCGGAGCGTGTCGAGCAGCGCGCGTGCCTCGTCGGGCGGCACCCGGGCGGCGCCGGCCTCGGCCAGCACGGCGCGTTCGCTGCGGGTGCCGTCGAGCAGGTCGAGCAGGCGGGCCGTGCCCGGCGAGGACATCTCCAGCAGCACCGCCCGGCCGGGCAGCTCACCGAGTTGGAGCGTATGGCGGTCGCGCCAGAGCCGGGTCAGGCCGGGCAGCAGGATCGGACGGACGAGCGGTGTCGGATCGGTCACGGCACCGATAGTGACCGTCTCCAAGCGCTCCGTCGTTCGTTGTCCACAGGTGCGGCGAGCCGTGGCCAGCCTTGTCCACAGGATCTCGCCGGTTTTCCACAACTGGCGGGTAACTGTGTCGGTTACCCGACGGGGAGGGCGGCCGAGGGCCGCCCTCCCCGTGGAGCGGTCAGACCTTGGCCTTGCCCAGGATGCGGTTCACTGTTGTGCCGCACACCGGGCACTTGCCCTTGGCCATGTTCATGCCGGTCTTCGAGACCTCCACGTGCCCCTCGAAGTCCCGCTTCTCCTTGCACTTGACGCAGTAACCGTTGTAGGTCTGGGCCTGGTCGGCCACGGTAGCCTCCTCGTCTCGTCCGCCGGAGGTTGTCCCGGCGGTCTCCCTGCGGCCGAACGTGACGTCGGCGCCGGGGGGTTCTCCGCGATCAGTCACCTGACCGTGGTTGGCGGACCCTACCCAGGTCTGGGCGGTTCCATGTCAGCTGTACGCCGACTCTGTGAGCTAGTCGACGTCGAGAGTGTGCATGCCGAGTTACGTCGGATAAGTCAGTTTCGCGCGGACACGCCGGGTAAAAGCGCCCAGATCCCCTTCGTGTGCCCCTGGCGCCGGTCACTCACCGTAGATCACTTAACGTTGCAGAGGGTCGGTTGGTGATGGTCATCTACCAGCGCAAAGAATTTTTTCTGGACTCCTGACAATCAACCGCCATTTTCCGGGCGCGTGTCGTCGTGTTGACTCTTGCGGAGTCCTGGTC
>NZ_JAGPXV010000346.1:0-6330 GCF_018070405.1 Micromonospora sp. D75 | reverse complement strand
TTCCAGGCCACCCGGCTGGTCGCGGCCCGCGAGATCAAGGTCAAGGTCCGCGACAAGACGTTCCTCTACAGCACGCTGATCTTCCTGCTGCTCGCCGTCGTGGCCACCGTGGTGCCGGCGATGCTGAGCAGCGGCCCGTCCACGGTGGCGGTGACCGCGGCCGGCGCCGAACCGCTGCGCGCGGCCGGGCTGGACGTCCTGCTGGTCGCCGACGACGGCGCCGCCGAGCAGGCGGTACGCGACGGCGACGCGGACGCCGCGGTGGTGGCCGGTCCGGTGGTGGTCGCCGACGAGCGGGCCCCGGACGACGTGGTCGCCGCGCTCAGCGCGGCCCCGCAGGTGAAGCTGCTGGACCCGGACGCGGTGGATCCACTCGTCGCGTACCTGGTGCCGTTCGCCTTCGCGTTCGTCTTCTTCTTCATGTCCCAGACGTTCGGGTTGCAGATCGCGCAGAGCGTCACCGAGGAGAAGCAGACCCGGATCGTGGAGATCCTGGTGGCCGCCGTGCCGGCCCGGGCGCTGCTGGCCGGCAAGATCCTCGCCGCGGGCGCGCTGGCGCTGGGGCAGATCACGCTGATCGCGGCGGTCGCGCTGATCGGGATGCGCCTGACCGACGGCGGTGACCTGCTGGGCCTGATCGCGCCCGCGATCGGCTGGTTCGTGCCGTTCTTCCTGTGCGGCTTCCTGCTGCTGGCTGCGATGTGGGCGGCGGCCGGTGCGCTGGTGAACCGGCAGGAGGACATCGCCGGGGCGTCCACCCCGGTGCAGCTCGCCGTGATGGCGCCGTTCTTCGCGGTGGTGTTCCTCAACGACAACGCCACCGCGATGCGGGTCCTGTCGTACCTGCCGATCTCCGCGCCCACAGCGATGCCGGTACGGCTGTTCACCGGTGACGCGGCGACGTGGGAGCCGTTCGTGTCGCTGGCGCTGCTGCTGCTCGCGGCGGCCGGGTTCCTGCTCGCCGGGGCCCGGGTCTACGAGGGCTCGCTGCTGCGCACCAACGGGCGGACCTCGGTGCGGGCGGCGTGGCGGCAGCGCGAGCCGATCGGCTGACGACGGGCATACGCCGAGCGCCGGCCACCCCGCAGCGGGGAGCCGGCGCTCGGCACGTCGGACCGGGGTCAGCCGACCGCGGCCATCACCTCGTCGGAGACGTCGAAGTTGGCGTAGACGTTCTGCACGTCGTCGCAGTCCTCCAGCACGTCGATCAGCTTGAAGATCTTGCGCGCGCCCTCCTCGTCCAGCGGCACGTTCACGCTGGGGATGAGGGAGGACTCGGCCGACTCGTACTCGATGCCGGCGTCCTGCAGCGCGGTGCGGACCGCGATCAGGTCGCCCGGCTCGGACACCACCTCGTACGCCTCGCCGAGGTCGTTGACCTCCTCCGCGCCCGCGTCGAGCACTGCCATCATCACGTCGTCCTCGGTCGTGCCGCCCTTGGGGACGATCACCACGCCCTTGCGGGAGAACATGTACGACACCGAGCCGGCGTCGGCCAGCGAGCCGCCGTTGCGGGTCAGCGCGGTACGCACCTCGGTGGCGGCACGGTTGCGGTTGTCGGTGAGGCACTCGATCAGCATCGCCACGCCGTTCGGGCCGTAACCCTCGTACATGATCGTCTGCCAGTCGGCGCCGCCGGCCTCCAGGCCGGAGCCGCGCTTGACCGCGCGGTCGATGTTGTCGTTCGGGACCGAGTTCTTCTTCGCCTTCTGGATGGCGTCATAGAGAGTCGGGTTGCCGGCCGGGTCACCACCGCCGGTACGGGCGGCCACCTCGACGTTCTTGATCAGCTTGGCGAACATCTTGCCGCGCTTGGCGTCGATGACCGCCTTCTTGTGCTTGGTCGTCGCCCACTTTGAGTGGCCGGACATCTGTTACCTCCGTTGCTACCCGCCGTCTGCATCGACCGCACCACACGCCCCGCTCCCCCGCCGGCGCACGCCGACGCCGAGGTGCCGTGATCTCTGCTGGGAGCCGCGGCGGGCTGATGGCCCTGCCGAATCTCGGCAATCCTACCGGCGGGGGCCGGGTCACTGTCACGCGCCGCACGGCAGCGGCCCGCCCCGAGCCGCCCGAACCGGCACAATCAGGGACGGACCGGCCGCTCAGCGGCTCGCCCGGACCAGTTCCACGAAGTGGCGGTGCAGGCGCAGGTCGCCGGTCAGCTCCGGGTGGAACGAGGTGGCCAGCAGGTTGCCCTGCCGTACCGCGACGATCCGGTCCGCGGCCGGGCCGTCTGTCACCCGGCCGAGCACCTCGACGTCCGGGCCGACGCGCTCGACCCACGGCGCCCTGATGAACACGGCGTGGAACGGGCCGCCGTCGACGCCGGTGAGCGCCACCGGCGCCTCGAACGAGTCGACCTGACGGCCGAACGCGTTGCGCCGCACCGTCATGTCGACGCCGGCGAAGCCGCGCTGGTCGGGGCGGCCGTCCAGCACCTCGACGGCCAGCATGATCATGCCGGCGCAGGAGCCGTAGACCGGCATGCCGGCGGCGATCCGCTTGTCGATCGGCTCGCGCATCTCGAAGATGTCCACCAGCTTGCTGATCGTGGTCGACTCGCCGCCGGGCACCACCAGGCCGTCGACCGCGTCCAGCTCGCCGGGGCGCCGCACCGGCCGGGCGTCGGCGCCCGCGCCGGTCAGCGCCGCGACGTGCTCGCGTACGTCGCCCTGCAGCGCGAGCACGCCGATCACCGGTACGGTCACGCCGCTCCTCCCGCCACCGTGTTAACAAGGGGCCCCGCCTCTACCGGAGGCGTTAACAGGGGGCCCTTCCTTTCGCTCACCAGCCGCGCTCGGCGAGGCGGTGCGGCTGCGGGATCTCGTCGACGTTGATGCCGACCATCGCCTCGCCCAGCCCGCGCGACACCTTGGCGAGCACGTCCGGGTCGTCGTGGAACGTGGTCGCCTTGACGATCGCGGCGGCCCGCTGCGCCGGGTTGCCGGACTTGAAGATGCCCGAGCCGACGAAGACGCCCTCGGCGCCGAGCTGCATCATCATGGCCGCGTCGGCGGGGGTCGCGATGCCGCCCGCGGTGAACAGCACGACCGGCAGCTTGCCCTGCTCGGCGACCTCCTTGACCAGCTCGTACGGGGCCTGCAGCTCCTTGGCCGCCACGTACAGCTCATCGTCGGGCAGCGACTGGAGCCGGCGGATCTCCTGCCGGATCTTGCGCATGTGGGTGGTGGCGTTGGAGACGTCACCGGTGCCCGCCTCACCCTTCGAGCGGATCATCGCGGCACCCTCGGTGATCCGGCGCAGCGCCTCGCCCAGGTTCGTCGCGCCGCACACGAACGGGACGGTGAACGCCCACTTGTCGATGTGGTTGGCGTAGTCGGCCGGGGTCAGCACCTCGGACTCGTCGACGTAGTCGACGCCGAGCGCCTGGAGGATCTGCGCCTCGACGAAGTGGCCGATGCGGGCCTTTGCCATCACCGGGATCGAGACGGCGGAGATGATGCCGTCGATCATGTCCGGGTCGCTCATCCGGGACACCCCGCCCTGCGCGCGGATGTCGGCCGGCACCCGCTCCAGCGCCATCACGGCCACCGCGCCGGCGTCCTCGGCGATCTTCGCCTGCTCGGGGGTGACCACGTCCATGATCACACCGCCCTTGAGCATCTCGGCCATGCCGCGCTTGACGCGGGCGGTGCCGACGGCGGTGGCGGGGGTCGGGGCTGCGGACTCAGACACGGGACATCGCTCCTCGGCGTGCTCGGGAGGTGACTGCGCAGGAATGCTACGACCGTCGCGACGCCGCTCCGAGCGCCAATCGAACCCCCGGTGGCCTGCCGTGTGGCCCCGGTCACGACCGGCGGTCAGCCGGTGGTCACGTCCGCCGGGGAGGCCAGCGTGGGATCGTCGATGTCGAAGTAGCGGGGCCACTCCCGCCCCCGCCCCATCCGGAACAGCCGCACCACCGGGCGGCTGCGCGCCGAGCGGGCGTCCCGGACCAGGTCGGTGTGCACCTGCCGGGCCAGCGCCAGCCGGCGGCTCGCCGCGATCACCGCCGCGCAGCCCGGGTCGTCCGGGTCCAGCCGCACCGCCCGCAACTGCCGGGTCAGGTCGTTCTCGGCCGCCTCGCGCTCCTCCGGGGCGGCGTCGAGCGCGATCCGGGCGGCGGCGTACAGCTCCACGCCGTACCGCTGCTCGGCCAGGACCGCGGCGGCGGCCGCGCGGCGCAGCAGGTGCGCCTCCAGCGCGCGGGCCGCCGAGTCCGCGCGGACCTGCAGCCGCTGCACCCGGCCGGAGGTCCAGATCAGGTACGCCGAGACCAGCCCGAGCACACCGACCGCGCCCACCACCCACCACATGCCCGGCATCGTAGTGCTGCTCCTCATCCCGCCCGCCCGGCGCGGGGCACCGGTCGACGCGCTCGTCACAGCGGCCGCAGCGGCCACCCCGGTCAGCCCAGTCCCGCCCACTCCTGGTCCATGACCCGGCCGTCGGTGGCCTCGATCGCGGCTGCGTATACCTCCAGAACACGGCGGGCAACCACGGGCCAGTCGAAATTCGCCACCACCTGGTCGCCGCAGGCGGTCAGCCCGGCGCGGCGGCCGGCGTCGTCGAGCAGCTCGGACAGCGCGCCGCCCAGCGCCGCCGCGTCGCCGGTCGGGAACAGCTGTCCGGCCCGGCCGCCGTCGAGCACCCGGCGGAACGCGTCCAGGTCGCTGGCGACCACAGTCGTCCCGGCGGCCAGCGCCTCGGTGAGGATCATCCCGAAGGATTCCCCGCCGGTGTTCGGTGCGACGTAGAGGTGCACGCTGCGCAACATGCGTGCCTTGTCCGCCTCGGAGACCAGGCCGAGGAACGTGACCCGGTCGCGCAGGGCGGCCGGGAACCGCCCGTACAGCTCGTCGGCGTCGCCCGGCCCGGCGACCAGCAGGCGCAGCCCGGGGCGGTGCGGCGCGAGCGCGACGAACGCGTCCCGCAGGATCGGGAAGCCCTTGCGCGGCTCGGTGAACCGGCCCAGGAAACCCAGCGTGCCGCCGGTGCCCGGCGCGCACTCCCCCGGCCAGCCGGGCAGCGGCGGCACCCCGGCGAACTTCGCCACCGCCACCCCGTTGGGGATCTCCACCGCGCCGCCGTCCATGTGCTCGACCTGCACCTTGCGGGCCAGCGCGCTCACCGCGATCCGGGCGGTGATCCGCTCCAGCACGATCTGCAGCGCGCCCTGCGCGGCCGACAGCACCCGGGAACGGGTCATCGCGGTGTGGAACGTGGCCACCACCGGGCCGCGGGCGCAGAGCACGGCCAGCATCGACAGGCTCGGCGTGAGCGGCTCGTGCACGTGCAGCACGTCGAAGTCGCCCCGGGTGATCCAACGCCGCACCCGGGCGGTGGAGACCGGGCCGAACGCGATCCGGGCCACCGAACCGTTGTACGGCAGCGGCACCGCCCGCCCGGCCGACACCACGTACGGCGGCAGCGCCGAGTCCTCGTCGGCCGGCGCCAGCACGCTCACCTCGTGGCCGAGCCCGAGCAGCGCCTCGGCCAGGTCCATGACGTGGTTCTGCACCCCGCCCGGCACGTCGAACGAGTACGGGCACACGATGCCGATACGCACTGCGCCCTCCCCCTAGACCGTCCCGGTGGTGGCCGGCGGCGCCGCCGACGTGGGCGTACCGTCCCGGCCCTGGTCCAGCCACATCCGCTGCAACATGTGCCAGTCTTGCGGATGCCGGGCGATGCCCGCCGCCAGACCGTCGGCAATCCGCTGCGTCACCGCGCGGACCCGCTCGTCCAGCGGGGCGCTGTCCGGCTCCGGCAGCGGCAGCGGGCCGTCGATCGACGCGCACGCGGCGTCCGGCTCGTACCACATCGAGGCCACGTAGAGCGGCGCGCCGGTGCGGATCGCCAGCAGCGCCGGCCCGGCCGGCATCCGGGTCCGGCCGCCGAAGAAGTCGACCTCCACGCCCCGGGCCGACAGGTCCCGGTCGGCCAGCAGCGGCACCACGTAGCCGGCGCGCAGCCGGTCCACCAGCACGTCGAACGCGGGACGCGGGCCGCCGGTGTTGGGCAGGATCTCCATGCCCAGCCCTTCCCGGAACCCGACGAACCGCTCGTAGACGCCGTCCGGGAGCCGCTCGGCCACCGTGGTCATCGGCCAGCCGGTGGCCGCCACCCAGGCGCCGGCCGCGTCCCAGTTGCCGGCGTGCGGCAGCGCCACCACCGCGCCCCGCCCGGCCGCCACGTCGGCGGCGAGCAGTTCCTGCCCGTCCAGGCGGAACCCGGCGAGGATCTGCGCCCGGCTCAGGCCGGGCAGCCGGAACGCCTCCATCCAGTACCGGGCGTACGAGCGCAGGCCCTCGCGCACCAGCGCGT
>NZ_JAGPXV010000345.1:0-6339 GCF_018070405.1 Micromonospora sp. D75 | reverse complement strand
GCATCGGTCCCGGCAGATGCCCGCCCACCGGCCGCCGGGGCAGCCCGGCGGCGGTGGTCGACACCGGCGCCGGTGGCACGCTCACCGGCCGGATCCGCGCCGCGCTCGGCGCCAGCAGCGCGCCACCCGGCGCCCGGACCGTGGCCACGCCGCGCGCCGGCCCGCCGGCCGTCGGGGCGCTGGTGACCAGGTCGCGGGAACCACCCTGCGGCCGCAGGACGGGCGCGTTCTTGAACCACGGCGCGCCGCGCCCGTGCGGGCGCCGCTCGGCCGGCGGCCGGGACGCCACCGACTCGACCCGGGTCAGCACCGACTCCGGTACGTCCACCTGCGCCACCGTGCCGGTGCCGGGGTTGTGCAACTGCACCCGGATCCCGTGCCGGGCGGCCAGGTGGGCCACCACGTGCAGGCCCATGCTGCCGGCGGCGGCGCTGGACAGGGTGGCCGGCGCGGCGAGCCGTTCGTTGATCTCGGCCAGCCGGCTCTCGCTGATGCCGATGCCCTGGTCGTGCACGCGCAGCACCAGCCCGTCGACGGTGCGCCGGCCGTCCACCAGCACCCGGGCCTCCGGCGGCGAGTAGACGGTGGCGTTCTCCAGCAACTCGGCCAGCAGATGCACCAGGTTGCCGGCCGCAGCGCCGTGCACCGCAGCGGTCGGCACGTCGATCTCCACCCGCGGATAGTCCTCGATCTCGGAGGCCGCCGCCCGTGCCACGTCGTCCAGCAGCAACGCGCCCTCGTGCCCCCGGCCCGGCTCGCCACCGGCGAGGACCAGCAGGTTCTCCCCGTTGCGCCGAAGCCGGGCGGCCAGGTGGTCCAGCGCGAAGAGCCGGGCCAGCGCGTCCGGATCGGTCTCCTCGCGTTCGAAGTCGTCGAGCAGCCGCAACTGCCGGGTGATCAGCGTCCGGATGCGCCGGGCCAGCGCCTCCGCCATCCGGGTCACGTCCAGCCGCAACTCCGCCTGCTGCCCGGCGAGCCGCAGCGCGGCCCGGTTCACCGTGTCGAACGCCTCGGCGACCTGCGCCACCTCGTCCCGACCGCGCCGGATCCCGTCCGTCATCCGGGTCGCCGGACCCTCCGCGGGCGCCCGTTCGCCCGCCGCGATCGCGGTGATCCGCTCCGGCAGCTCCCGGTTCGCCATGGTCAGCGCGGCCACCCGCAGCCGGCGCAACCGGCGGCTGGTCCGTACCGCCAGCAGCACGGCGGTGACGAGCGAGCCGAGCGCGACGGTGCTCGTCGCCCCGGCGGTCAGCACCGCGCGCAGCCGGGCCGCGGCGGCCAGGTCGGCCGCGTCCCGGTCCAGCCCGTCGGACAGGTCCCGGCCGAGCAGGTTGTACCGGCGGATCGCGCCGCTCTGCGCCACGTACCAGGCGTCGCCGTCGGTCTTCAGCGCGTCCGGCGCGCCGTCGGTGTCGAGCATCGCGTCGCGCATCCGCCGGGCCGTGGTCACGTCGGCGCCGTCGACCAGCCGGTACCAGGCAGCGTTCGCCGGGGCGGAGGCGATCCGCAGGAACTCGGCCTGCCGCTGCTCCCGGGCGCCCCGCAGCCGGCCCAGCCGGGCCAGCTCGCCGCGTTCCAGTCCGCCTCTGACGAACACCGCCCGCAGCAGGTCGCGCTCCAGCGCGGACAGGTGCTCCTGGGCGGCCACCGAGGCCACCTCACGGGCCTGGTTGGCCAGGTCGGCGTCCCGGAGTTGACTGGGCAGCGCGTCCGCGACCGCGAGCAGCGACTCCACGAGCGACACGTACGCCGGGTCGCCGCGCTCACCGGCCAGCGCCAGGTCCCGGGTCGGCGCGAGTTGTTCCAAGCGCCCGCGCGCGTCGTCCAGCACCCCCGCCAGGTCCGGGGCGGCCCGGCGCGCGTCACCCTGCGCCGAGCGGTAGCGCTCCACGGCCGTGTCGACCCGGCGGCGCTGCGCGTCCACGAGCGGGCGGCCGGACGTACCGCCGCGCTGGCGCAACGCGGCCGTCTCGCCCAGTTCGCGTTCCAGCTCGTGCACCAGACGTACGGTCGCGGTGGCGGTGCCGGCCAGCACGCGCGCCCGGTCGGCGTCGGCGGACGCGTCCAGCGCGGCGTCGGTCTGCGCCGCCCCCAGCACGACCAGCCCGGCCGTGGCGACCAGGATCGGGGCCAGCAGTTGGACGCGGACCGAGCGCAGGCGTCCGGTGCGGTCCGCGGAGCGGTGGTGCCGGCGTACGCGAGCCGGGTGGGGCAGCGGCACGGTGGTCTCCGGTCGGGTCGGGCGGGCCGGGCCCGGACGCGCGTCCGGACCCGGCCCGTTCAGGTCAGCTCGCGCCGAGGTCGCTCAGTGCCCGCTCCGCGCCGCGGTGCAGCGGCACCGGGTCGGTCTTGCGGGCGTTGCCCAGCTCGATGCCCTTCGCCGCCGGGTTCGCCTGGGCCAGGGCGTCCTTGGACTCGAACACCGTCCGGGTGATCGCGCAGGCCACGTCGGCGTCGAGGTTGTCCCGCACCAGCAGCACGTTCGGCGCCACGATGGTGGGCACGTCGGCCGGGGTCCGGTAGATGTCCTTGCCGATGGTGCCCGCCTGGTACGCCGGGTTCAGCTCGGCCATCTTCGGCAGCAGCGGAGTGATGTCGACGAACTTCACCTTGTCGCCGGACGTGGTGAACAGGTCGGTGACCCCGCCGGTCGGCACGCCGCCGGACCAGAAGAAGCCGTCGATGCTGCCGTCCTTCATGCCGTCGACGGTCTTGGTGAGGTCCAGCCGCTGCGCCTGGACGTCCTTCGCCGGGTCCAGCCCGGCGGCGGTGAGCAGCCGGTTGGCGATGACCTCGGTGCCGGACTTCGGTGAGCCGGTGGAGATCTTCTTGCCCTTCATGTCGGCCACCGACGTGATGCCCGCGTCGGCCCGTACGACCACCTGGGTGTAGTTGTCGTAGATCCGGGCCAGCGCCTTGACCGGCTGCGGCGCGGTGAAGCTCCCCTTGCCCTGCACCGCGTTGACAGCGGTGTCGAACAGGGAGAACGCCACGTCGTACTGGCCGGCGACGAGCTGTTCGACGTTCTGCACCGAGGCGCCCGTCTCGGCGGCCGTCCCGGTGAGCTTGCCGTCGGTGGTCTTGCTCAGCTCACCGGCGAGCGCGTTGCCGACCACGTAGTAGACGCCGGTGGCGTTGCCGGTGGCGATACCGACCCGGGTGTCCTTGGTGACCTTGCAGCTGACCTCGCGGGCGGCGTCGTCCTTCGCCGCGCCGTCCTGACGGCCCCCGCAGCCGGCGGCACCGGCGGCGACCAGGACAAGCGCCCCGACACCCGCCACTATCCTCGCGTCGATCCGTCCCACTCTCTCTCCTCCCCAAGATCCACGGATTCTTCGACCGCCGGGCGGCCGGCGTGCCCGGCGGCGCCACGTCGGACGTACACGCCCGCGACCGTGAGCGCGGCGAGCGCCGCGCCGATCGCCATGGGCAGCGGTTCCAGCCAGAGCAGGACCAGCCCGGCGATCGCGCCGAGGATCCGCTCCGGCGCGCCGGCCGGGCCCACGCCCGGCAGCCAGCCGCCGGCCGCGACCGCCAGCACCGCCACGCCGAGCGCGGAGACCAGGCCGGCCGTCACGATCCGCCCGGGCCCGCCGATGCCGAGCAGTCCGAGGCCGGTCGGCGTGATCACGAAGGCCAGCGGGATCAGGTACGCCGGCAGCGCGTACCGCAGGGTCTGCCACATGGTCGGCACCAGGCGGCCGCCGGTGACCGCGGCGGCGGCGACCGCGGCGAGCGCGGTCGGCGGCGAGACCTCGGACAGCACCGCGAAGTAGAAGACGAACATGGCCGCGGCGGGCGCCTCGACACCCAGGTTCAGCAGCGCCGGGCCGATGATCACCCAGCCGATGACGAAGGACGCGGTGACCGGCACGGCGAGGCCCAGCAGGCTGAGCGCGACGGCGGCGAGCACCGCGGTCAGCGCCAGCACCACGGCGGGCTCCGAGCTGACCGCCTGCGCGCCGCTGATCAGCAGCGAGGCGGCCTGCGGCCCGAGCCCGGTCTTCGTGGTGGTGGCGGTGATGATGCCGGCCGCGGCGCACACGGCGCTCACCGCGAGCACCCCGCGTACGCCGTCGCGCAGCGCCGCCACCAGCCGGGCCGGCGTGAGGCGGTGCCGCCGGTCCAGGAAGGACAGCGCCGCCGCGATCACGGTGGCGACGACCACCGCCCGCATCGCCGACGCGCCGAGCGCCAGCACCACGATGATCACGAGGAGCGAGAGGAAGTGGTAGCCGAAACGGGCCAGCAGCCGCCAGGCCGAGCCGCTGTCGATGACCACCGGACGGACCCCGGAACGCCGCGCGTCGATCTCGACCGAGAACAGGATGCCCAGGTAGTAGAGGATCGTCGGCACCGTGGCCCAGCCGAGCACCTGCAGGTAGGACACGCCCAGGTACTCGGCGATGATGAACGCCGCCGCGCCGAGCGTGGGCGGGGACAGGATCGCCCCGACACCGGCGGCGGCCAGCATGCCGCCCGCGCGCTCGGCCGGGTAGCCGGCGCGGCGCAGGATCGGCCAGGTCACCGCGCCGATGCTGACGGTGGTGGCGGCGCCGGAGCCGGAGACCGTGCCGAGCAGGAAACCCGAGGCGACGGCGGTGCGCCCGGCGGCGGTACGGGAGCGGCGGAACGCGGCGGCGGACAGCTCCACGAAGAACCGGCCCGCGCCGGACAGGTCGAGCACCGCGCCGTAGATGGTGAACAGCACGATGTAGGAGGCGGCGACGTCCAGCGGCGTGCCGTAGAAGCCGCTGTCGGAGTTGTAGAACGCGTCGACCAGCTGCGCGAAGTCGAGCCCCGCGTGCGCCACCGGCCAGGACTGCGGCAGCAGCCCGCCGTAGTAGCCGTACCCGAGGAACAGCACGCAGACCGCCGGCAGGATCCACCCGGTGGTACGCCGGCACGCCTCCAGCAGCAGGAGCAGCAGCCCGGTGCCGAACGCCACGTCCAGCGGGTCCAGCAGGCCCTGCCGGTCCAGGAAGGCGTCGTACCCGCCGCCGCCCGCACCGACGGCGACCGGCAGCACCGGGTAGAGGCAGACCACGAGCGCCGCGAGCGCCAGCAGCCAGTCCACGGGCGTGGGTCCGCGCCGGTCGTCCACGTCGACCGCGTCGGCCTCGGTGCGTCGCAGCCGCACCCCTGAGGGGTACGCGAGGAACACCATCGGCAGGACGCCGGCGAGGAAGAAGATGAGGTAGTACTTGCTGCCCTGGGCCAGCGGGAAGAACACCTGCCAGAGCGTCAGCAGCCCGACCGCGACGGTGACGCCGGTGAACAGGAAGCCGACTCCGCCGGCGAGGACCCGTCCCGGCTTCTCCTCCTCGAACCGGGCGGCCAGTTCCCGGGCGTCCTGCTGGGCCTGATCCGGGGCGTCCTGCGTCTCGGCCGGAGTGTGGTCCTCGGTGTGGTGCGGCACGGCCCGGCTGTGGTGGTGCGTCTCGCCCGGCCCGTCGTCGGACCACTCCGGACCGGCGACGACGCCCTGGTCCGGCGGGAGCGGCACCACCTCGGCGTCCACATCGGACCCCGGTCGTCCGCCGGACGGCGGCCGGGGTTTCGGGGGAGTCGCGTCGGAGGGGCGAACGGGCGGCACGAGGGGGCACGATACGCGAATTGCGCGCGCGTTGGGAACATTGCTTAACGTGATTGCAATGAGTGACGGTAATTGGGGTGACGCGCTCCGGCGGATGCTTCTTGAATCTCTTTCGTAATTGCGCGATCAAGGACTTCGGCAATGCCTTCCGGTGGTCGACCGGGCGCCTTTCCAACGATGAATGGCGAGTCACGGGAGCCGGTGGCGGTTACGGATAGTGCAGCGCGACCGACTGCTGTCGCAGGCCCTGTCGGCCCTCGGCGGTGCCGGCGCCGACCGGCGTCGGCAGTACGTGCTCCGGTGCCCGGAAGGCCCATGATCGAATTCATTCCGCCGAGGTCGCGGGCTCCTTCGTCATGCCGACGCCGCCACTGCGGCACGGTGGCTGTGCCGGGTGCCGCCGCCGATTCCACCGCGCGCCCGCCGCCGGCGGATCGGACGGGTGGAACGCCATGGGTGTCTCCGCCCCCGTTTGGCACCCATCACGTTCCACTCGTCGTGACGGTTGTCGAGATCTTGGGCGAGTAGTTGTCCGCTCCGGGCGGCGGGCGCCGAGATCTCCGGTCGAGTGCGTCGCGCTGTCGTGACGGGGTGCGGCGCCGGCGGGCTTTGCTCTGCAGCCACCCGCGCGGCAGCCACGCTGCGTAACCGTGTGCGCCGATGGATGCAGAGCGAGGCGGCGGGAAACGCGGACGGCCGCGATGGGCGTGAGTGGCCGCCTCGGGGGCAGGGGCGTCGGGCGG
>NZ_JAGPXV010000344.1:0-6343 GCF_018070405.1 Micromonospora sp. D75 | reverse complement strand
GACCTGTTGCAGCGGCAGGGGCACTACCCGCCGCCGCCGGGCGCGTCCGCGTACCCCGGTCTGGAGTGTTCGGGGACGGTGCGTGCGCTCGGTCCCGGCGTGACCGGCTGGTCGGTGGGTCAGGAGGTCTGCGCGCTGCTCGCCGGCGGCGGCTACGCCGAGCAGGTCGCGGTGCCGGCCGGGCAGTTGCTGCCGGTGCCGGCCGGGGTGGAGCTGGTCGACGCGGCGGCGCTGCCGGAGGTGGCCTGCACGGTCTGGTCGAACGTGGTGGACCTGGCCCGGCTGGCCGAGGGTGACACGCTGCTGGTGCACGGCGGCGGCAGCGGGATCGGCACGTTCGCGATCCAGCTCGGCGTGGCGCTCGGCGCGACAGTGGTGGTGACCGCCCGCTCGGCGAAGCACGACCGGCTGCGGGAGCTGGGCGCCGCGCACACGATCGACTACCGGGAGCAGGACTTCGTGGACGAGGTACGCCGGGTGACCGACGGCCGGGGCGCGGACGTGATCCTGGACATCATGGGCGCGTCCTACCTGCCCCGGAACGTGGCGGCGCTGGCGACCGGCGGGCGGCTCGTGGTGATCGGCATGCAGGGCGGCCGCAAGGGCGAACTCGACCTGGGGATGCTGCTGGCGAAGCGGGCGGCGGTGCACGCGACAGCGCTGCGGTCCCGTCCGGACGAGCAGAAGGCGGCGATCGTCCGGGGCGTACGCGATCAGGTGTGGCCGCTGGTGGAGGCGGGCCGGGTCCGGCCGGTGGTGCACGCCCGGGTGGACATGGCCGACGCCGCCGCCGCGCACCGCCTGGTCGAGACCAACGACCACCTGGGCAAGGTGCTGCTGGTCCGGTGACGGTCAGCCCTGGCCGGGGCGCGGGAGCATGAGACGCGGGCCGGGGCCCTCGTCGGCGAGCGAGTCGCCGGGGTTGTAGAGCGTGCAGCGCTGCAACGACAGGCAGCCGCAGCCGATGCAGCCGTCCAGGTCGTCGCGGAGCTTGCCGAGCAGCCGGATCCGCTCGTCCAGCCGGTCCCGCCAGGCGCGGGACAGCGCGGCCCAGTCGTCGGGCGTGGGGGTACGCCCCGACGGCAGCGAGTCGAGCGCCGCGCGGATCTCCTCCAGCGAGACACCTACCTGCTGGGAGATCCGGATGAACGCGACCCGGCGCAGCTCGGTGCGGGCGTAGCGGCGCTGGTTCCCGCCGGTGCGGGCGGCGTGGATCAGGCCGAGCCGCTCGTAGTAGCGCAGCGCCGAGGGGGCGACGCCACTGCGGTCGGCGAGCTGTCCGATGGTCAGTGTTGCTTCGTGCATCACACGGCCTTGAGTTGAAGTTCGCTTCAAGTCCGAGGCTATCGGTATGACGACGACCACCGCCACCGAGCTGGGCGCGCTGCTGGACCGGGTGCGCGCCGGCCGCGAGTTCGGCGCCAACGTGTACTCGACGCTGGACGTGCTCCAGGTGCTCTACGACCGGGTGCTCCGGATCACCCCGGCCACCGTGGACGACCCGGACCGGGACCGCTTCCTGCTCTCCAAGGGGCACGCGGTCGCCGGCTACTACGCGCTGCTCGCCGCCCGCGGCTTCGTACCGCCCGAGTGGCTGGACGACCAGGGCGGCCCGGCGAGCCGCCTCGGCGACCACCCGGACCGCACGCTCGTGCCGGGCGTCGAGATCGGTTCCGGTTCGCTCGGCCACGGCCTCGGGCTGGGCGTGGGCACCGCGCTCGGGCTGCGGGCCCAGGGCCGCACCGAACCCCGGGTGTACGTGCTGCTCGGCGACGCCGAACTGGACGAGGGCTCCAACCACGAGGCGATCGCGTACGCGGGCGCGACCGGGCTGGGCAACCTGACCGCGATCGTGCTGGACAACCGCTCGGCCACGTACGGCTGGCCGGGTGGCGCGGCGAGCCGGTTCGCGGTGAACGGGTGGAGCGCCGCCACCGTCGACGGGCGCGACCACGACGCCCTGCACGCCGCCCTCACCGGGCACGACGATCACCGGCCGCACGTCGTCGTCGCGGTCGTCACGGACGGAGAGTGAGCATGAGCAGCACCATGCGGGACGCGTTCGTCACCAGCACCGAGGAGGTGCTCGCCGATCCGCGTACGACAGTCGTGCTCGCCGACATCTCCGCCGCCGCGTTCGAGCCGGCCGCCGCCCGGTACCCGGACCGGGTGATCAACGTCGGAATCCGGGAGCAGTTGATGGTCGGGGTCGCGGGTGGGCTGGCGCTGACCGGGCAGCGGCCGATCGTGCACAGCTACGCCCCGTTCCTGGTCGAGCGGGCGTACGAGCAGATCAAGCTGGACCTCGACCACCAGGGCGTCGGCGCGGTGCTCGTCGGCATCGGCGGCTCGTACGACCGGGCGGAGGCGGGACGCACCCACCTCGGTCCGGCCGACGTGGCGCTGATCGACACGCTCCACGGCTGGACCGTGCACGTGCCGGGGCACCCGGACGAGGTCCGGCCGCTGCTGCGCGACGTCGTGTGCGGGCAGGACTCGGCGTACCTGCGGTTGTCGATCCGGGCCAACGCGCGGGCGTACCCGGAGGCGGGTGACCTGCGGGTGGTGCGCGACGCCGGGCCGGGCGCGGCGCTGCTGGTGGCGGTCGGGCCGGTGCTGGACGCGGCGCTGGCCGCGACCGCCGACCGGGCGGTGACCGTGGCCTACACCCACCGGCCGCGCCCGTTCGACACGGCCGGGCTGCGGGCGCTGGCCGGAACCGAGGTGATGGTGGTCGAGCCGTACCTGGCGGGCACCTCGGCGCGGGTGGTGTCGGAGGCGCTGGCCGACCGGCCGCACCGGCTGCTGTCGCTGGGGGTGGGTCGTGAGGACCTGCGCCGCTACGGCAGCGCCGAGGACCACGAACGCTGGCACGGCCTGGACGCCGCCGGGCTGCGCCGCTCGGTGGACGCGTTCCTCGGCTGAGCGCCCCGGACACGACGCAACCCCGCGACCTCGGCTCGTGCCGGGATCGCGGGGTTGCGGCGGTGCGGGCTCAGTGCGCGGCGGCGGGAGTGGCCGGGCGGCGGCGGGCGCGCTCGCGGGCCAGGATCCAGATCGCCTCGACGCCGTCCTTCCAGGTGATCTTCTTGCCCTCCTCGCGGCCCCGCGCGCGGTAGCTGATCGGCACCTCGTAGGGGCGAATGCGCTGGCGGAGCAGCTTGCCGGTGACCTCCGCCTCCATGCCGAAGCCCCGGGAGCGGACCTGCAGCGAGCGGTACAGCTCCAGCGGCATCAGCTTGAAGCAGGTCTCCAGGTCGCCGATGTAGGAGTTGTAGAGCACGTTCGCGGCGAGCGTGACGCCCTTGTTGCCCATCACGTACCAGAAGCTGTACGAGCTGTGGCTGCCGAAGGTCCGATTGCCGTAGACGACTGTCGCCCGACCGTCGAGCACCGGCTCCAGCAGACGCGGGATGTCCTGCGGGTCGTACTCGAGGTCGGCGTCGAGGATGACCATGTACTCGCCCTCGGCGCTGTCGACGGCGGTCTTGATGGCCGCGCCCTTGCCGGCGTTGCGCTGGTGGGTGATCACCCGGAGGCGCGCGTCGTCGACCCGGCCCAGAATCTCGCCGGTGCCGTCCCGGCTGCCGTCGTCCACGACGACAAGCTCGATCTCGCACGGGTAGTCGACCGCCAATGCCTGCTTGAGGGCATCCGCGATACGTTCTTCCTCGTTGTAGACCGGCATGAGGATCGAGAGCTTCACGGATTCTCCACGGAGGCGATGTCGGGTCGGGGCATAGCGTAGCCTGGCACATTGCTTCCGTCACGACAGCCCAGGCACCTATTCCTGGCGAATCGGAACCACCACGAGCCGGGCCACGTTCCCGCCGCCGTCCTTCGCTCCGGCCACCGCGACAGTCGTGCCGATCTTGATGTCGTTCGATCGGATCGCGGTCCGGCGCTCGACCACCCGCAGTTTGTCGCCGAACGTCCAGGTCGCTGTGAAACCGTCGGTGGATTTCACGGTCATCGACCGTTCGTCGATCGCGGTCACCTCGCCGCGCTGGACCGCCACCGTCCTGGTGCCGCCGTCCCTGGTCCGCACCACCGCCTCGCCGTGCAGCGTGTTGCGCCGCAGCAGCACCCGGGCCCGGTGGCGCTTGTTCCCCTCCGCCCGCTCGCCCTTGCCGTCCGGCCCGGCCTGCGGCGTACCGGTGGACGCCGGTGCGGCTACCGGTTCGACGTCCAGGTCACCGGCGTCGAGGCCGAGCGCGGCGAGCGCCTGGCCCTCCGCGCCCAGGGCGGCGCTCACCTCGACCGCCCGGTCGGGTTCCGCGCCGGGCCGGCTCGCGCCGCACCCGGCGAGTCCGAGCGCGGCGGCGGCGAGCAGCGCGGTGGCGCCGGTGACGATTCGCTGACGTGCCATCTGTGGTCCTTTCCTCGCGGTGACGACCCCGAGCGTTCCGCACCGACACGAGGGAACGGTCAAGCCGATGTTCGAGCCCGGTAAGGATCCGGGGGCACCACGACGGTGAAGGCGGCCCCGCCCTCCGGGGCGTGCCCGGCGGTGATGTCGCCGCCGAGCCGGCGGACCAGCCCGGCGGCCAGCGCCAGGCCCAGACCGCTGCCCACCTTGCGCACCCCCCGGTACCGCTGGTGCAGCGCGCCCCGCTCGAACGCCACGTCCAGGTCGTCGTCGGTGAGGCCGGGTCCGCCGTCCCGGACCTCCAGCGTCCCACCGCCCGCCGGACCGGCGGCCCGGACCGCGAGCACCACCGGCGCCCCCGGCGGTACGACCCGCAGCGCGTTCTCCAGCAGCCCGTCCACCACCTGCCGGATCCGGCCCGGATCGGTGTACGCCGGCACCGGCGCGTCCGGCGTCTCCAGCCGGAACGGCACCCCGAGCGCCGCGCACCGGCCGGACCAGGCGCGCTCCGCGTCGGCGGCGAGCCGGGTCAGGTCGACCGGCACCGGTTCCAGCGGGAAGTCGACCGCCTCCAACCGGGCCAGCGCCAGCAGGTCGCGGACCAGCCGGTCCAGGTGTTCGGCCTCGGCGAGCACGGTCCGGCCGGTCTCCGGCACCCCGTCGGCCTCGATCACCCCGTCGGCCAGCGCCTCGGCGTAGCCACGGATCGCGGTCAGCGGGGTCCGCAACTCGTGCGAGACGGAGAGCAGGAACTCGCGCTGCCGACCCTCGCTCGTGGCCAGCGCGGCGGCGAGGCCGTTGAGCGCGTACGCCAGGTCGGCCACCTCGTCGGGCGGCTCGACCGGCACCCGGACCGTCCGGTCCCCGGCCCGGAGCCGCGCGGCGGCGGTGGCGGCGGTACGGATCGGCCGGGCCAGCCGGCGGGCGAGCAGCAGTCCGGCGGCCGCCCCGGCGGCGAGTCCGGCGAGCAGCGGCAGCCAGAGTCCGCGCAGCACCTGCCGCCAGGGCGCGGCGCTGCGGGCGCGGGTCAGCACCACACCGTCCCCGCCGGGCAGCGCCCGCGCCTCGACCAGCCGGCGTTCCCCGTCGACGAGCCGCCGGCCGGAGACGTTGTCGCCGCCGGCCACCCGGGTAAGGAGCGGTCGGGGCAGGCCCGGCCGGTCGGCCTGCCCGTCCCGGATCAGGTACACCTCGATCCGCTGCTGACCCAGTTGGCGGATGAGCCGGTCCCCGGCGCCGTCGCGCTGGCGTACCGCCCGCACCCGGAGCACGTCGGCGGCGAGCCGGGCCTGGGCGGCCAGCGCCTCCTGGTCCCGGCGCTCCGCGCCGCGTACCGCCAGGGGCACCGCCACCAGCGCGGTGACGAGCACCGACACGAGCGCCACCGCGCAGGTGGCCACTACCGCGCGGGCGGTGAGCGTCCGCCCGGGGCGGCGCGGCATCGGTCCGGCCGGCTGCTCAGGCATCGGCGGCGTACCCGACGCCCCGGTGGGTGCGGATCACGCTGTCCGGGCCGAGTTTGGCCCGGACCTGCGCCACGTGCACGTCGACGGTCCGGGTGCCGGCGTGCGCCGCGTACCCCCACACGCCGGCCAGCAGTTCCTCCCTGGTGAACACCCGGCCCGGACGGGCCATCAGGTGCGCGAGCAGGTCGAACTCGGTGGAGGTGAGCTGCACCGGCGTACCGGCGGCGGTCACCGTGCGGCGGGCCGGGTCGAGCGTGACGGCGCCGAGCGTGCGGGGCTGCTCGGCGGACACGCCGGACGTGCGGCGCAGCACCGCCCGCAGCCGGGCGAGCAGCTCGCGCGGGCTGAACGGCTTGGTGACGTAGTCGTCGGCGCCCAGTTCCAGCCCGACGACGCGGTCCACCTCGTCGTCCCGGGCGGTGAGGAAGATGACCGGCGTCCAGTCGCCGGCCGCGCGCAGCCGGCGGCAGATCGCGGTGCCGGCCAGGCCGGGCAGCGCGTGGGCGGG
>NZ_JAGPXV010000343.1:0-6348 GCF_018070405.1 Micromonospora sp. D75 | reverse complement strand
GGCGTCCCCCGGCCGCATCCACACGGCCACGTTGAGCAGCATGAAGGGCATCAGGAACAGCAGCGAGAGGGTACGCAGCGCGGTGCCGGACGGCAGGTCGTTCCACTGGTACGCCTCCAGCGTCACTCCGCTCGCGCCGCGCCCGTCGGCCAGGTCCGGACGGGGACGGTAGAAGCCGGCGCTGCGGTCGCCCGCGACCTGCCGGACCAGCGGCCGGCCCAGCACCTCGGCGGCCCCGCCCGCGGAGACCCCGTGCACCCGCAGCTCCACCACCTCGCCCGGCGGGGCCTGCGCCCGCCCTGGTCCAGCCGTCATCGACCCTCCGCGACGTCCCGGCCGCCCACGCCGCCTGGCACGGCCCGCCCTCGGGTGGCGCAGCGTCCTACCCCGCCGGGCGGCGGGCAAACGCCCGCGCACCTGCCTCGGGCGGCCGTTCGAAACCGTGCCGTCCGGGTAACCGCCGACGGTCCGCCGAGGAAGGGGTCCCGCATGACCGGTGCTTCGCGTGACGACCTTGCCGTGGCGACCCGGCTGCCGCCGATCGACGTCCGCCGGTGGGTGAACTCCGCGCCGCTGACGCCGGAGGAGCTGCGCGGGCGCGTGGTTCTGGTCGACGTCTGGGAGTACACCTGCGTGAACTGGATCCGCACCGCCCCGTACGTGCGGGCGTGGCACCGCGACTACCGGGATCTGGGGCTCACGGTGATCGGCGCGCACGCGCCGGAGTTCGCCTTCGGCCGGCTCGCGGAGAACATCGACCGGGCGGTCCGCGACCACGGTCTCACCTACCCGATCGCGATCGACGACGACTACACGTTCTGGCGCGCGCTGCGCAACGACGCCTGGCCCGCGCGGTACCTCTTCGACGCCGACGGGCGGCTGGCCGACCGCTGGGTCGGCGAGGGCGGCTACGACCGCACCGAGACGGAGATCCGGCGGCTGGTCGAGTCCGCCGCGCCCGGGACCGCGCTGCCGCCGGTCACCCCGGAGGTGACAGCGTTCGTGACGAGCCGGCAGCCCACGTACGCGGGGATCACCCCGGAGACCTATCTCGGCGCCGAGCGGGGCGTGCCCGGCACGTACGCGCTCACCGGCGACTGGCGGGTCGAGGGCGAGTACGTCGAGGTCGCGGGCGGCCACGCCGAACTGGTCCTGCCGTTCACCGCCGGGGAGGTGAACCTGGTGGCCGACCCCGGACCGGCGGGACCGGCCGGGGTTCGCGTGCTGCTGGACGGGAAACCGGCCGCTGACGCGCGCGGCGCCGACGTGGACCCGGACAGCCGGGTCGTCGTCGACCGGGCGGCCATGATCCGGCTGGTCGACGGCGCGCCGCCGGGGGAGCACCGGCTCACCCTGCGCGCCGAGCGGCCCGGTCTCCGCGCGTACGTCTTCACGTTCGGTCCCTGACCCGTCCCGAGGAGGACACCCCGTGGCCGGCATGACCCTGACGCCGACGCGTACCGGCGCCGACCTCCGCGAGTTCCGCGTCGACGTGCCGGAGGCGGACCGGCAGGACCTGCGGACCCGGCTCGCGGCCACCCGGTGGCCAGAGCGCCAGACGGTGGACGACCAGTCCCAGGGTGTGCCGCTGGAGACCAGCCAGGCGCTGGCCCGGTACTGGGCGACCGAGTACGACTGGCGCAAGGTCGAGGCGCGGCTCAACGACCTGCCGAACTTCGTCACCGAGATCGACGGCCTGGACATCCACTTCATCCACGTCCGGTCCCGGCACGACGACGCGCTGCCGCTGATCGTCACTCACGGGTGGCCGGGATCGGTGATCGAGCAGCTGAAGATCATCGGCCCGCTCACCGACCCGACCGCGCACGGCGGCCGCGCCTCGGACGCGTTCCACCTGGTGATCCCGTCGATGCCCGGCTACGGCTTCTCCGGCAAGCCGGACGGGCCCGGCTGGGACCCGCAGCACATCGCCCGCGCCTGGACCGAGCTGATGCGGCGGCTGGGTTACACCCGGTTCGTGGCCCAGGGCGGCGACTGGGGCGCGCTGATCACCGACATGCTCGGCGTGCAGGCGCCGCCGGAGCTGGCCGGCATCCACACGAACATGCCGTGCGTGGTGCCGCCGGACATCGACGCGCTGCTGCAACGCGGCATCACCGGCGTGAACAACCCCCTCGCGGAGCTGCCGGCCGGGCTCTCGGACGAGGAGCGGGCCGCCTGCGAGCGGATCGACTTCTTCTGGAAGCACTCCGCGTACGCGCTGATCATGACGACCCGCCCGGAGACGCTGACGGCGCTCGCCGACTCGCCGGCCGGGCTGGCGACGTTCATGCTCGACCACGACGCAGCCAGCCTGGATCTGATCTGCGCCGCCTTCGCCGGCCGGCCCGGCGGCCTGAGCCGCGACGACATCCTGGACAACGTCACGCTCTACTGGCTGACCAACACCGGCGTGTCCTCGGCCCGGCTGTACGCGCAGAACGCGCTGTCGTTCTTCGCCGCGAAGGGCGTCCGGGTGCCGGCCGCGGTGAGCCAGTTCCCGGACGAGATCCTGCTCGCGCCGCGCAGCTGGGCGGAGCGGGCGTACCCGAACCTGATCCACTACAACCAGCTGGACCGGGGTGGGCACTTCGCCGCCTGGGAGCAGCCGGAGTTGTTCGCGCAGGAGATGCGGGCGGCCTTCCGCTCGCTGCGCTGACTGCCGGGACGGATGCGGCCGGGTGGGATGTCCACCCGGCCGCGTCCGCGGATTCAGACCTCGGTCAGCCGGACCGCGTCGGCGATGACCAGGCCGGCGGCGGAGCTCCACCGGCTGACCGCCACCCGGTTGGCGTCCCCGGCCGGCAGCGTGAACGTGCCGAGTGAGCGCCACTGCCCGCCGGTCGCCCGCTGGTCGACGGTGACCGTCCGGTTGCCGGTGGTGGTGGCGACGATGTACGGCGTGGCCGCGTTGTAGCCCGCATTCGCCGGCCACCACGCGTCGACCCGGTAGTTGCCGGTACGGGGGACGTTGAACTTGTACCAGGCGGCGTCGCTCGCGGCGACCGGGTCCGCGTACCGGTAGTCGGCGCCGTAGCGCTGCCCGGAGTAGGTCGAGGTGCCCCAGTTGGCGCTGGCGGTGAACCGGCCCGCGGTGGCGTTGTCCACCGTCGACGTCCAGCCGGTGCCGCCGCCGGCCATCTTGGCGGCCACGTCGGCGCGCATCGTGTTCAGGTCGATGAAGGACGGGTCGATCTTGCCGGTGGTGCTGGTCTCCCGGTGCCCCCGGGCGTAGCTGGAGTCCCGGCCGAGCCGCTTGAGCACGGCGGCGGTGGCCGCGATGCTCGCGTTGTACTGGGCGGTGGTCATCCGCTGGTCGACGCCGTTGTAGTCGATCTCCCAGCCGATCATCAGGGTGTTGCCGTCGCCGGCCGGGATCGGGCCGCTGCCGCCGCTGGTGCCGGCGTGGTTGCACCGGCCGGCCGAGATCACGTGGAACACGCCGTGGTAGTCCACGAGCGCCT
Source organism: Micromonospora sp. D75 (assembly GCF_018070405.1). Classification (NCBI taxonomy): domain Bacteria; kingdom Bacillati; phylum Actinomycetota; class Actinomycetes; order Micromonosporales; family Micromonosporaceae; genus Micromonospora; species Micromonospora sp. D75. The sequence continues at coordinate 2,884 of NZ_JAGPXV010000343.1, read as the reverse complement.
GGCAGAGCGGGCCGGGCAGGTCGGAGCGGCCGTTGATGCAGATGTTCAGCGCCGGGTGCGGGTTGGTGGCGCTGGACGTGGCGGCGGTGTGGTGCCAGAGCACGCCGATCGGGTCGAACGAGCCGGAGCGCATCCGGTTGAGCCAGTCGCCCTCGACCACCACCTGCACGCCGGCGGCCCGCAGCACGTCAACGAGCCAGGGAATGGTGGCCATCACTGCTCCCGGAGCAGGTCGGCGAGGCACTCGGCCTTCGGCGCGGCGTGCGCCGTACCGGGACGGACGGCCACCACGAGGGCGGCGGCCGCCAGGGCGGGTACGCCGAGCAGACCTCGGCGTCGCAGACGGGGGGATCGTGACGTGGGCATGGCGCTCCTCGGGTGACGGCGCAGTATCGATCGACGCTCGTGAGTGTGGGCACGCTATCCCGGCGTCGGGCGCTCTGTCGATACCCTTCAATGATCGTTTCCATTGTGAAAACTTTCGCCACCGCCATCTGTCGTCGTTCGTCGATGCGTGGTAGAAATCCTGCCCAAGTCTCGCCGTCGAGCGAGGAATCCTTCACAGGAGGGGCGCCGATGAGAGCGTTCGTCACGGCCCTGACACTTCTCGTTGTGGCCGCGGCCGCGGCCCCGGCCACCGCGGCCGCCCCGGCCGCGGCCGCCGCCACTGTCGCCGCGGTCGGCCCGCAGCCCGGCACCTTCACCGGCAAGGGCTTCGACACGTGCACCGCGCCGTCGCAGGCCGCGATGGACGCCTGGCTGACCGCCTCGCCGTACCGCGCGGTCGGCGTCTACATCAGCGGCGCCAGCCGCACGTGCGCCCAGCCCAACCTGACCGCGACCTGGGTCGCCGACCAGACCCGCAAGGGCTGGCGGCTGATCCCGATCGAGCTGGGCTACCAGGCGCCGTGCGGCACCCGTACGCCGAAGATGTCCGCCGACCCGGCCACCGCCCGCGGGCAGGGCCGGACCGCGGCGGACAGCGCGGCCGCCGCCGCGACGGCGCTCGGCATCGGCGCGGGCAGCACGCTCTACAACGACATCGAGCAGTACCCGTCGAACGCGAGCTGCCGGGCCGCCGTGCTCTCCTTCCTCTCCGGCTGGGTCGAGCGGCTGCACACGCGCGGCTACCTCGCCGGCATGTACTCCAGCGGATCCTCCGGCATCACCGACGTCTGCAACGCCTACGACGACACCCGGTACCTGCGCCTGGACCAGATCTGGATCGCCTGGTGGAACGGCGTCGCGGACACCGACGGGGGCACGTACTGCGCCGACGACCGCTACGCCGACCAGCAGCGCCTGCACCAGTACGCCGGGGACGTCACCGAGACGTGGGGCGGCGTGACCATGAAGATCGACCGCAACTACCTGGACGTACGGGCCGGCACCCCGCCCGCGACGTGGAGCGTCACGGTCGACAACGCCACGTCGGGCGGGTTCAGCGCGGGCGCGGCCTGGGGCGCCTCCGCGTACTCCGGGCAGCGCTACGGTGCCGACTACCGCTTCGCCACGCCGGTGGCGGCCAGCGATGTGGCCTGGTTCCGGGCGAGCCTGCCCGCGACCGGCGCCTACGAGGTGTCGGTGTGGTACCCGGCCGACCCCGGCTACAACGACCGCACCCCGTACCTGGTCGCCACCACGACCGGCAACCGGTCGGTGGCGGTCGACCAGCGCACCGGCGGCGGACGCTGGGTCTCGCTCGGCGTGTTCACGCTCGCCGCCGGCGCCGGGGACAAGGTCGGGGTGAGCCGCTGGAGCGCCGGGACCGGGTACGTGGTCGCCGACGCGGTCCGTATCACCCGGGTGTGAGCCCGCGGGCCGTGAGCCGGTTCCGCCTCGGCGGGGCCGGCTCACGGCGTCCGGGTCAGCTCAGGTGCGCCAGCAGGGCGGTGGCCATGCCCTGCTCACCGCGGGCGTTCGGGTGGAACGGCGCGGCCGAGTTCTGCGGCACCAGCCCCTCCACCCAGCGGGTGCCGCTGCTCTTGCACCCGTCCCGGCCGATCCACGGGGTGTAGACGTCGGCGTAGCTGGCCCCGCCCGCCGCCGCGGTGTCGGCGAGCATCGTGTTGAGCGCCTTCTGGACGCCGCGCAGGTACGGCACGTCCTGGTAGGCGATCGGCACCACCGGCCAGCAGCCGTACCCGCTGTCGGGCAGGATCGCCGGATAGCCGAGCACCACCACGCGCGCGTTCGGCGCGGCCTGGCGGACCGCCCGCAGCACGGCCGTCACCTTCGGCGCGGCGGCGGCGATCCGGGCCCGCAACTGGTCGGTGCCGCCCGCGGTGAACCGGTCCTTGCAGGGCGACCCGAGCGGGCTGCTCACGCTCGCCTCGGCGCAGTCGCCGATGATGCCGGAGAAGCCGATGTCGTTGCCGCCGATCTGGACCGTGACCAGCGCCGTGCTGGCGGTGACCGCGTTGACCTGCGGTGGCAGCGCGATGCCCAGCGCGCCGTCGCCGCCGTACAGGATGTCCTCGGTGGTGGCCCCGGAGCAGCTCACGTCGGTGAACGACGACGAACCGGCGGACGCCGCGACCAGGGACGGGTAGTTGCGGTTGGAGCGCAGGCAGTTCAGGTCGACCTGGGTGGGCACGAGCGGGGCGGAGGTGTAGGAGTCGCCGAGCGCCACGTACCGCCCGGTGGGCGCGGCGGCGACGGCGGGCGCGGTGGCCGCGAGCAGCACGCCGGCGGTGGCGGCGGCGACCGCGGCGAGTCTGGTGGCGGTCCGCATCAGCGGCAGGCGGGGACGGTTCATGGGGCCCTCCCGGAGGGGTCCTGGTGGTGGTGCTGGGATTCTGTCCACGCCTGTGGCGCACGTCAATATAGACAGTGCTCACTAAAGCGTGTCCCGGGATGTGGTCCGGCACTGCCTGGGGGAGGG
>NZ_JAGPXV010000342.1:0-6350 GCF_018070405.1 Micromonospora sp. D75 | reverse complement strand
GAAGTGCCGTTCCCGCAGCCGCGCGTCGGTGCGGACCGGCAGCCCGGTCAGCGCCGCGAGCGCGGCGGCGGTGTCGGCGCGGCCCGGCGCAGGTCGCTGGCGACGATCGCGTCCGGGCGCAGCGCGGCGAGTACCGGGGCGGCGGCGTGGGCCTGCTCGCGGCCGAGGTCGTTGAGGGGCACGTCGGTCTGGCCCTGGACGCGGCTCGCGGCGTTCCAGTCGGTGTTGCCGTGCCGCCAGATGATCAGTCGGGTCATTCGGCGGTGGCGCTGCCGGCGGCCGAGTCGGCCAGGTCGCGATCGGTGAACGGGATCTGCGGGCAGTCCTTCCAGAGCCGGTCGAGCGCGTAGAACTCGCGCTCCTCGGTGTGCTGGACGTGGACCACGATGTCGACGTAGTCGAGCAGCACCCAGCGGCCGCCGCGCTCGCCTTCGCGGCGCACCGGCTTGGCTTTCTCCGGCAGCTCCAGCAGGCGCTCCTCGATGGCGTCGACGATGGCGAGCACCTGACGCTCGTTCGGAGCGGCGGCCAGCAGGAACGCGTCGGTGATCGCGAGCTGGTCGCCCACGTCGATGATGACGATGTCCTGTGCCTTCTTGTCGGCCGCGGCCTGGGCGGCGGCCATCGCCAGCTCGTGCGCGCGCTCGGAAACTGTCACCGTTCTCCTTCGATCAACCGTGCGACCCTCCAAGCCTCTCACACCCGGCGGTGCGGCGACTTGTCAGTTCTGGTCGATTTCAGGCACAAACGGGGACATAAAGCGCGGAATCACCGCTGATAGAGACGCCGTTTCGCGATGTACTGCACCACACCGTCGGGCACCAGGTACCACACCGGTTCGCCCCGGGCGACCCGCGCGCGGCAGTCGGTCGAGGAGATCGCCATCGCGGGCACCTGCACGAGGCTCACCGAGTCGGCCGGCAGGTGCTTGTCGGTCAGTTCGAAGCCGGGCCGGGTAACGCCGATGAAGTGGGCCAGTTCGAGCGCCTCGTCCAGATCCTTCCAGGAGAGGATGCGCTCCAGCGCGTCCGCGCCGGTGATGAAGAACAGCTGCGCCTTCGCGCCGTACTCGGCGTGCAGGTCGCGCAGCGTGTCGACGGTGTAGGTGGGGCCGCCGCGGTCGATGTCGACCCGGCTCACCTGGAAGCGCGGGTTGGAGGCGGTGGCGATCACCGTCATCAGATAACGGTCCTCGGCCGGAGTGACCGCCTCCTCCGCCTTCTGCCACGGCTGTCCGGTGGGCACGAAGACCACCTCGTCCAGACCGAACCGGTCGGCCACCTCGCTCGCCGCCACCAGGTGCCCGTGGTGGATCGGGTCGAACGTGCCGCCCATGATGCCGACCCGCCGGATGTCTTCCTCCACCCAGCGATCGTAGGCCGCCCGCCCGGCGGCCCCGGGCGGGGTCCGCCGTCGAGCGCGCCGGGCGGTCCCCCACCCGGCGCGCTCCCAGCTCAGGCCGACGCGGCGGCCACCGCCGTCCGGGCCACGAGCGCCCGGCGCATGTCGTCGTCCAGGTCGGTCACCCACCGCCGCAGGCCCGGCGTCAGGTCGTCGCGGGCCAGCAGCGCCGCGGCCATCTCCCGGGTGGGCTGCGCCACGGCGTAGCGGGGGTAGGCGGCCACCGTGACCGCGTCGGCCACCCACGCGGTACGCAGACGCGCCGCCGCCGGCATGTCGGTGAAGTAGCGCTGCACGTACCCGGCGGTCAGCTCGGCCTGCTCGGGCTGCCAGAAGCCCTCGGCGGTCGCCTCGACCAGGCGGTTGGACAGCTCGGTGCTGCGGGTGACGATCTCCCAGGCGGCCCGCTTCGCGTCGGCGTCGGGCAGCGCGGCCCGGCACGCGGCGGCCTGCTCGGCGCCGGTGGCGCTGCGGTCGGCGTCGGCCTCGGCGTCGATCTGCGGCGTACCGGCCGCGCCGAGCACCACCAGCCGGCGCAGCACCGCCCAGCGCAGGTCGGTGTCCACGGCCAGCCCCGACGGCACGTCCTTACCGGCCAGCCAGCCGGCGAGCATCGCGGTGTCGGTGGTGGCGGCGATCAGGCCCCGCGCCGCCGCCAGTTGCAGGGAACCGCCCGCGGGGGCCGAGTCGAGCAACGCCGCGCAGGCGGTCGCCACCCGCAGCAGCGCCGCGTCCCGGCCGAGCGGGTCGAGGTAGCGGTCGATCAGCCGGCGACTGAGCAGCAGCACGTCCTCGACGATCGTCACCTCGGTCTCGGCGGGCAGCGCCGCCGCGATCAGCGCGGCCAGCGCGCCGGCCGGCCGTTCCCCGTCGGTGACCGCGTCCAGCGCCTCGCCCCAGAGCAGCGCCCGGGCCAGCGGATCGTCGAGCCCCGGCAGCAGCGCTGGCACCGCGTCCGCCGAGGCCGGGTCGAGGCGGATCTTGGCGAACGTCAGGTCACCGGCGTTCGGCAGCAGCAGCCCGGTGGCGGGCCGTCCGACCAGCTCGGGCAGCGGCGTCCGGCCGCCGTCGGCGTCGGGGTCGAGGTCGACGTCGAACCGGTACGCCGGGCCGTCGGCGGTGTGGTGGGCCACGCCGATACGGTGCGGCCGCAGCACCGGGTGGCTCGCCGGGGCGGTCTGCACGATCGCCACGTCGGTCCACCGCCCGTCGGCGTCCACGGCGGTGTCGACCCGCAGCGTGTTCACCTGCGCGCGGCGCAGCCAGCGTTCCGCCCAGCCGTCCAGGTCGCGGCCGCTCGCCGCACCCAGGGCCGCCAGCAGGTCGGCGAGCGTCGCGTTGCCGAAGCGGTGCGCGGCGAAGTGCGCGTTCAGCCCGGCCAGGAACGCCTCGTCACCGAGCCAGGCGACGAGCTGGCGGAGCACGCTGGCGCCCTTGGCGTACGAGATGCCGTCGAAGTTCAGCAGCGCCCGGGCGGCGTCTGCCACCTCCTCCGGCGCGACCGGATGGGTGGAGGGGCGCTGGTCGGCGGTGTAGCCCCACGCCTTGCGACGGCTGGCGAACGTGGTCCACGCCCGGTCGAACCGGGTCGCCTCGGCGGTGACCCGGGTGCCCAGGTATTCGGCGAAGGACTCGTTGAGCCACAGGTCGTCCCACCAACTCATGGTGACCAGGTCGCCGAACCACATGTGTGCCATCTCGTGGGCGATCGTGGTGGCGCGCAGCTCCCGCTGGGTGTCGGTCACCGCCGAGCGGAAGACGTAGTCGTCGCGGATCGTGACCAGGCCCGGGTTCTCCATCGCGCCGGCGTTGAACTCGGGCACGAACGCCTGGTCGTACTTGCCGAACGGATAGCGTTCGGCGAACAGCTCGTGGAAGCGGTCGAGGCACTGGCGGGTGACTGTGAAGATCTCGTCGGCGTCGGCATCCAGGTGCTCGGCGAGCGAGCGCCGGCAGTAGAGGCCGAGCGGGATGCCGTCGTGCTCGGCGCGCAGCACGTGCCACGGCCCGGCGATCAGCGAGACGAAGTAGGTCGCGAGCGGCTCGGTGGTGGCGAACTCCCAGCGGCCGGGTGCGGGCCGGTCGGCGAGCGGCCCGTTGGCGGCCACCGTCCACTCCGGTGGCGCGGTGACGGTCAGCGTCACCGGCGCCTTCAGGTCGGGCTGGTCGAACGCGGCGAAGATCCGCGGCCCGTCGTCCAGGAAGGACATCGCATACAGGTAGGTCTCGCCGTCGGCCGGGTCGACGAACCGGTGCAGCCCTTCGCCGGTGTTGGAGTAGGCCATCTCAGCCTCGACGGTGAGCGTGTTGTCGGCGGCCAGGCCGGTCAGCGGCAGCCGGCCGTCCGCCAGCAGGGCCGGGTCGAGGTCGCTGTCGTTGAGGCGGGCGGCGAGGAGTCGGCGCGGTTTGACGTCGACGAAGGTCTCGGCGCCGGGGGTGGCCCGGAACCGGATGGTGACGGCGGAGCGGAACCGCTCGGCGTCGCCGGTCAGGTCGAGGTCCACATCGTAGGACTCGACGGTGATCGACGCGCGGCGCGCGGTCGCCTCTGCACGGGTGAGGCTCGGCATCCGCTTATCCTGCCCGATGTGGTCCGCTCGGGCCGCCTCGTTACGCATGGCGATGGAGGAGCAGCGATGGGTCAGCACCCCAAGGGCGATTTCGACCTCTCCCGGGCGGTTTGGCAGCGGGCAGAGGGCGACACCTCCGAGGGAGCGGTCGAGGTGGCATTCGTCGACGACCTGATCGGTATGCGCAACTCCGCCGAGCCGGACGGGCCCGTGCTGGTCTTCACCCAGGCCGAGTGGGACGCGTTCGTCGCCGGCGCCCAGGACGGCGAGTTCGACCTGGACTGAGCGCACCTCAGTCACCGTCGCCCCAGCCGAGGCCGCCCGGACCGGGCGCGTGGTGGAAGCCCGGGTGCCCGGACACGTCGGCGCAGCGCTCGCCGTCGGGCCCGACCGCGTCGCAGTACAGCCGCTCGGCACGGTGCCAGGCGTCCGCCGGGGACAGGGCCGCCGCGCCGAGCGCCAGCTCCGGGCGGAGCAGGCCGAGCGCTTCGGCGTACGCCACCGCCTGCTCCCGCGCGACGGCGGGATCGGTGGCGGCGAAGCCCAGGTGCACGGTGAAGTACCGCGGTGGGCGGGCCCCGGCGCGCCGGGGCCCGCCGATCAGCGGACCGTCGCGGCCGTCCCCGCGCAGCCCGGCCCACGCCTCGCGGTGCCGCCGTGCCGCGCTGTCGTCACGCATCAGTGCCCTCCCCCGTCGCCGGTGACCGCCGCCGGACACCACGCCGGCGGGCGCCGGACCGGTAGCCGCCGGTCCGCGTGCCTTGAGGGAACCAGCTTTTCCGCCGCCGGGGAGGGGCCAGCGTCCGCCCGACCGGCTGGCCCCTCCCGCGTGCGGCCCGAGCTGCTGAGATGAAGGGTTCGGCGGCGTCGCCCGGGGTAGGTAGGCAGCGCCGCCGAACCGCGTCAGGAGCAGCCGACATGAGCACCATGCCGAGCGACCGGAGCCCGGACAGCACGCTCGCCTTCATCCGGGAGGGCTACCGCTTCGTCGGCTCCCGCTGCGACCGCCTCGGCACGGACGTGTTCCAGACCCGGCTGCTGCTGGAGCCGACGATCTGCCTGCGCGGCCGGGAGGCCGCCGAGCTGTTCTACGACGAGGAGCGGTTCGTGCGGCGGGGCGCCATGCCGATGCGCGGGCAGCGCACGCTCACCGGTGTCGGCGGCGTGCAGGGCCTGGACGGGCAGGCGCACCGGGTCCGCAAGGCGATGTTCATGTCGATCATGACGTCGGCCGCGATCCGCCGCCTCGGGGAGATCTTCGACGAACAGTGGCAGGCCCGGATCCCGGTCTGGGCCCGCAACGGCCCGGTGGTGCTCTACGACGAGGTGGGCGAGATCCTGACCCGTACGGTCTGGGCCTGGGCCGGGGTGCCACTGGCCGAGGCCGACGTGCCGCGCCGCACCGCCGAGATGCACGCGATGATCGAGGCGCCGGCCGCGCTGGGCCCCCGGCACTGGCGCGGCCGGCTCGGCCGCTACCGCGCGCAACGATGGGCCGGCGACCTGATCGAACGGGTACGCGCGGGCGCGGTGCCCGCCCCGGAGGGCAGCGCGCTGGCGGTCGTGGCCGGGCACCGGGACGAGCGGGGACTGCCGCTGCCCCGCCGGATCGCCGCCGTGGAACTGCTCAACGTGCTGCGCCCCACAGTCGCGGTGGACCGGTACGTGGTCTTCGCCGCGCTGGCCCTGCACGACCACCCGCACTGGCGGGACCGGCTGCCCGGCGACGACGCCGCGACCGAGCGGTTCGTGCAGGAGGTACGCCGCTACTACCCGTTCTTCCCGGTCACCGCGGCCCGGGTGCGCCGCTCGTTCCAGTGGCGGGGGTACACGTTCCCGCAGGGCCGGCGGGTGCTGCTCGACCTGTACGGCACCAACCACCACCCCGGCATCTGGCCGGAGCCGGAGCAGTTCCGCCCCGAGCGCTTCACCGGCTGGCGCGACGACCCGTTCGGCCTGGTCCCGCAGGGCGGCGGCGACCACTTCACCGGCCACCGCTGCGCCGGCGAGTGGATCACCATCGAGCTGATGAAGCGGGCCGTGACGAACCTGACCGGCGCAATGGACTACCGCGTACCGCCGCAGGACCTGGCGCTCGACCTGGGCGCCATGCCGGCGTTGCCGCCCAGCGGGCTGGTGCTCGACGGCGTACGCCCGGTCGACGCGGTACGCCCGCTGCGCTGAACGGGCACGCTCCCTCCCCGGACGGTCGGGCGGCACGGGTACACCGACGATGCGCAGCGTGCCCGAAACGTTTCAGCAGCCGCATTCCGGGCAAGTCGCGTCACCCGGCACGAGGGGAGACGACATGACCCGACCGACCGCCGCGCAGCCGCGCGACGCGGGCGCCGCGTCCGCGCCGGTCCGGCTGCCGATGGC
>NZ_JAGPXV010000341.1:0-6371 GCF_018070405.1 Micromonospora sp. D75 | reverse complement strand
ACGCTGCCCTGGCGCTACTACCCGAAGGTGCTGCGGGAGCTGAAGGCCGCGCTGCCGAACGTCAACCTCAAGGCGTTCACCGCGACCGAGGTGCAGTGGTTCGAGAAGATCAGCGGGCTCACCGCCGACGCGATCCTCGACGAGCTGATGGACGCCGGCCTGGAGTCGCTGACCGGCGGCGGCGCGGAGATCTTCGACTGGGAGATCCGCCAGCACATCGTCGACCACAACTGCCACTGGGAGGACTGGTCGCGCATCCACCGGCTGGCCCACTCCAAGGGCATGAAGACGCCGTCGACCATGCTCTACGGCCACATCGAGGAGCCCCGGCACCGGGTCGACCACGTGCTGCGGCTGCGCGAGCTGCAGGACGAGACCGGTGGCTTCCAGGTCTTCATCCCGCTGCGCTACCAGCACGACTTCGTCGACTCGGCGGACGGCAAGATCCGTAACCGGATCCAGGCCCGCACCACGATGGCCTCGCCGGCCGAGTCGCTGAAGACGTTCGCGGTCTCCCGGCTGCTGTTCGACAACGTGCCGCACGTCAAGTGCTTCTGGGTCATGCACGGCCTGTCGGTGGCGCAGCTCTCGCTGAACTTCGGCGTCGACGACCTGGACGGCTCCGTCGTGGAATACAAGATCACCCACGACGCCGACTCGTACGGCACGCCGAACACCATGCACCGCGACGACCTGCTGCACATGATCTGGGACGCCGGGTTCCGCCCGGTCGAGCGGAACACCCGCTACGAGATCGTGCGTGAGTACGACGGGCCGCCGTCGCTGGCCGAGCGCCGGTCCGAGCCGCAGCAGGTCTGGGCCTGAGCGGGCGATGAGCGGCGAGGAACAGCAGCGCGCCTTCCCCCGGCGTGACGCCGAGGGGCGCATCCTGACCCTCGGTGACCTGCTCGGCGTGAGCCTCGCCGGCCTGGTCATCGGGGTGCTGGCGCTGCTGGTCTTCGAATGGGCGTTCGCCACCATCGGCGACAGCGGCTTCGGGGGCACGAACGGCTGGCTGGCGGTGATCCTGCCGCTCTGGTTGTTCTGGGACGAGTTCCGGGCCTGGGAGTTCGGCGCCGCCCGGGTGGTGGCGGCGCTGGCCGGCATCGCGCTCGGCGTGCTCGCCGGTCTGCTGGCCGCCGGGCTGGCCTCGGGGCTGCCCGCGCTGTTCACGGGAGCGTTGGCCGCGGCGGTGTTCACCGTGGTCTACGCGGTCGTCTGGTTTCATGGCGTGCACTGGCTGGCCCGGCGTACGGGCTGAGGCACGAAGAGAGTGGGAATGCGGGAATGAGCGCGGCGCTCAAGTACACGCTGGGCCGGATCGGGCTGTTCGTCGTCGTGCTGGCGGCCCTCTGGTTCGTCGACATGAACATGTTCCTGCGGCTGATGCTGGCGTTGATCTTCTCCGCCACGCTGTCGTTCTTCCTGCTCAAGGGCCTGCGGGACCAGATGGCCGGGGAGATGGCGGAGGCGGCGGAGCGGCGTCGCCTGGAGAAGGACCGGCTGCGCTCCGCGCTGGCCGGTGAGGACCAGGCCGAGGCGGACGGCGAACGCCGCGACAGCTGAGCGGACCGGCGGGGCCCGGCGCGCGACGTCGCGCCGGGCCCTTCGCCGTTCACCAGCCGGTCGAGCGGTTCACCGGATGGTCGAGCCGCTCACCAGTTGGTCGAGCCCGGGACGACCGGCCACGGCCGGTCGACCGGCTTGATCAGGTACGCGATGCCGCCCGAGCCGGAGGCCACTGTGCCGTTGGCGCGGTAGCGCTTGGTGCGCAGCCAGATCTGCTCGAACTGCTCCCGCTTGTAGACGTTGCGCACCGCCTCGTTCGAGGAGGACGCGGGGTCGTTCACGATCACGTCGCCCTCGGCGGTGAAGCCGACGATCACGAACAGGTGCCCGGCGGTGCCGTAGTTGGCCCCGTCGAGTTCGCTGGCGAGGAACGACTGCGAGGTGACCACCGGGATGCCGGCCCTGATGAAGCGTTCCGCCTCGTCCAGCGAGTGCAGCCGGGTGACCCGGCCCTCCAGGCCGGGGAAGCTCGCCGCGTACGCGGTGTTGAACGGCCAGTTGCCCGCGCCGTCGTACTCGTAGTCGTAGGTCATCCGGGCGGCGTGGTCGACAGTCGGGTCGGGGTAGGCGGGGTCGACCCAGGAGGTGTCCTCGGCCGAGGGCTTGCGGCCCCAGTACTCGACCACCATCTCCGTCGAGGTGGGTGAGCACCACGCCTCGCCGCCGCCGTTGTACTCGGGGTACTCGCCGATGTGGACGTTCTGCGAGTAGCGCGGCACGGCCAGCTCGGTGCCCCAGGCGATGCCGCCCCGGCTCGGGGTGACGGTGAACCGGTCGGGCACGTTCGACGCCATCGCGCCGACCATCCGCACCTGCGGCGCGGCGGCCTGGCCGGGCGCGCGGTAGAGCGTCAGCCGTAACTGGTACGAGCGCAGCAGCACTCCGGCGTCGGCGTCGTCGATCGAGAACGTGTCGGTCCAGATGCTCGACCAGGGGTCGCCCTGGCCGTCCAGCGTGGACCGCTTGATGTCCTGGTCGCCGGAGGCCCAGCGGCCCATGACGAACCACGGGGTCTGCGCCCCGGTGTTGTACGTGCCGTGCAGCTCGACCTGGATCCAGGTGCCGGCCGGGGTGGCGGCGTTCCAGGACGCGACCATCTCGCTGGCGTCGAAGCCGATCCGCCGCTCGGGCGAGGTCCAGGTGGCGTACTCCCAGGTGCGGGTCGTGCCGGTGTGCTCGTCGGTGAACTCGGTGGTGCCCGCCGGGCGGTCGATGGTCAGCGCGGGGTGGCGGCCCGGTACGGCGCGGGTGCCCTGGTGGGAGCCGCTGCGCCAGTCGGGGAAGCGGGAGAACTCCTGGAACGTGATCTGTTCGTCGTGTGTGACGCCCGGCCGCGGGGCTTGTGCCTGGGCCGGTGCGGTGGTGCCGAGGAGGGTGAGCGCGGTGAGGCCGGCGAGGGCGGCCGCGCGCATGGGTCGTCCGAACATGGCAGCTCCACGGGGAGACGGCATCGTTGCCGTTCACTGTCGCGCCTGGCGGGAAGTTTCGCCAGATGTTCAGGCATGGAAAATCATTGCCGAAGTGACGATCAGGTCGGGATGGCCAAAGAAAAAGACAGATATTGATATGACCATGTGTCTCCTGGTGGAGTGTGCGGACAACGGGAGCTCTCCCGTACCCCCAGGAGGTTGTCCATGGCCTTCCGCACCTCTCCGTTCCGCCGCCGGCTGGCGCTCGCCGCCGCCGTCGGCCTGACCATCGTCAGCGCGGCCGCCGCGCCCGCCGTCGCCCGGCCCGCGCCGGAGGGCTCCGGCGAGCCGGCCACCGTCGCGTACCGGGTGCTCGGCCCCCGCACCGCCGCGGACCGCACCGCGGTCGCCGGCACCGGCGCCGCCATCGACTACTCCGAACACGGTGTGTTGCACGTCACGGCCACCAAGGCCGAGGCGAACGCGATCACCCGGCTCGGGTTCCGGCTCGAGAAGGACGTCGTGCCGGAGCACGACCACGCCGACGGGGGCATGACCGCCAACGCGTTCCCGCCCGCCGACTCGAACTACCACGACTACGCCGAGCTGACCGCGGTGGTGAACAAGGTGGTCGCCGACCACCCGACCATCGCGCGGAAGCTGAGCATCGGCACGTCCTACCAGGGCCGGGACCTGATGGCCGTGAAGATCTCCGACAACGTCGCCACCGACGAGGCGGAGCCGGAGATCCTGTTCAACGCCCAGCAGCACGCACGTGAGCACCTGACCGTCGAAATGGCGATCTACCTGCTCAACCTCTTCACCGACAACTACGGCAGCGACTCCCGGATCACAAACATCGTCAACACCCGGGAGATCTGGATCGTCCCCACCGTCAACCCCGACGGCAGCGAATACGACATCGCCACCGGCTCCTACCGCTCCTGGCGCAAGAACCGGCAGCCCAACAGCGGCTCCACCGCCGTCGGCACCGACCTGAACCGCAACTGGGGCTACCAGTGGGGCTGCTGCGGCGGCTCGTCCAGCTCGAAGTCGTCGGACACCTACCGGGGCCCGTCCGCCTTCTCCGCCCCGGAGACCGCGGCGCTGCGCAACTTCGTCAACAGCCGGGTCGTCGGCGGGGTGCAGCAGATCAAGGCGAACATCGACTTCCACACCTACTCGCAGCTGGTGCTCTGGCCGTACGGGTACACGTACAACAACACCGCCACCGGGATGAACACCGACCAGTACAACACCTTCGCCACCATCGGACGGCAGATGGCGGCGACCAACAACTACACCCCGGAACAGTCGAGCGACCTCTACATCGCCGACGGCACCAGCATCGACTGGATGTGGGGCGCCCACAAGATCTGGGCGTACACCTTCGAGATGTACCCCGGCTCGGCCTCCGGCGGCGGCTTCTACCCGCCGGACGAGGTGATCCCGGCGCAGACCTCACGCAACCGGGAAGCCGTGCTGATCCTGTCCGAGTACGCCGACTGCCCGTACCGGGCGATCGGCAAGCAGAGCCAGTACTGCTGACCTCACCACCGGGTGGGAACCCCGGTTCCACCCCCGCCGGGGTTCCCACCCACCCCCACCGTCCGGACGATCTCCGCTGGTCGTGCGCTACCGTGGCACCGACCGTGCCACAGCGAAGCCGGTGCGAAACCGGCGCTGTCCCGCAACTGTGATGCCCCGTACGCGCGGCGTCGGCCTCCCGCCGGCGCCGACGGACGTGGGACGAGCCAGGTCGCCTGCGGCCCGGTCGCGACACGCGCTCTCGAGGAAGGGCGCCTCGCGGACGGGCCTCTCTTCCTGTCGGCGAAGCACCACACTCCTCGACCGACAGGAGGCTTCATGTCCCGACGTACCCCCCGGCTCTTCGCCACCGCGCTCGCGGCCGGCGTGCTGCTTCTCGGCGGTTGCGCCGAGAAGACCTCGACCGACACCCCCGCCGCCGGCGCCTCCGGCGGCTCGTTCCCGGCCACCGTCGGCAAGCTGACGCTGGAGAAGCGGCCCGAGAAGATCGTCTCGCTCTCGCCGACCTCCACCGAGATGCTCTTCGCCATCGGCGCCGGCAAGCAGGTCACCGCCGTCGACGACCAGTCGAACTACCCGGCCGACGCGCCCCGCACCGACCTGTCCGGCTACCAGCCGAACGCGGAGGCGGTCGCCTCCCGCAACCCCGACCTGGTGGTGATCTCGGACAACCTCAACAAGATCGCCGACCAGCTCGTCGCGCTGAAGATCCCGGTGCTGCAGATCCCCGCCGCGGCCACGCTCGACGACACGTACCGGCAGCTCACCGACCTGGGCACGCTCACCGGCCACCGGTCCGAGGCCGAGGCCGTGGTGCAGAAGATGAAGGACGACATCACCGCGCTGACCAAGGACCTGCCCAAGCGCACCGAGAAGCTGACCTACTTCCACGAACTGGGTCCGGAGCTGTACACCGCCACCAGCAAGACGTTCATCGGCACCATCTACGCGCTCGCCGGGCTGGAGAACATCGCCGACCCGTCCGACGCCGACGGGAAGAACGGCGGCTACCCGCAGCTCTCCCAGGAGGTCATCGTCAAGGCGAACCCCGACTTCGTCTTCCTGTCCGACACCAAGTGCTGCAAGCAGAACGCCGACACGGTGAAGGCGCGCAGCGGGTGGGCCGGCATCAACGCGGTGAAGAACAACCAGATCGTGGAGCTGGACGACGACATCGCCTCGCGCTGGGGCCCGCGCGTGGTCGACCTGCTCAAGGTCATCGTCGACGCCACCGCCAAGGTCCCGGCCTGACAGTGGCCCTACGACAGGCGGACTCCGCCCCGAACCCGGCCGGAACGCCTCGGGCGTCCCGGCCGGGCATCCGGCCGCTGTCCCGCCCCGGGCGGCGCGGGGCGCCCGGCGCGGGCGGCGCCCCGGTCCGGCCCGCCGGGCTACGCAAGCGCTGGCTGCTCGCCGGAGTCGTGGCCGTGCTCGTCGCGCTGGTGGCCGGCGTCTCACTCGGCCCGGTCAGCCTGCCGCCCGGCAGCGTCGCCGCCGAACTGCTCAACCTGCTACCCGGGGTACGCCTCGACAGCGGGCTCACCGAGCGGGAAATCGCGATCATCACCGAGCTGCGGCTGCCCCGGGTCGTGCTCGGCCTGCTCGTCGGCGCGCTCCTCGCCCTGGCCGGCGGCTGCTACCAGGGCGTCTTCCGCAACCCGCTGGCCGACCCGTACCTGCTCGGCGTGGCGGCCGGCGCCGGCTTCGCGGTCACCACGGCGATCGTGCTCGGCGCCGGAGCCGGCGGGGCGCTGACCGGGCTGCCGATCACCATCCCGCTCGCCGCGTTCGTCGGCTCGCTCGGCGCGGTCGTGCTGACGTACCTGCGCGGCGCGGCCGGCGGAC
>NZ_JAGPXV010000340.1:0-6390 GCF_018070405.1 Micromonospora sp. D75 | reverse complement strand
CCGGCGGCCGTCAGGTGCCCAAGGCGGAGGCCGAGGCGCTGGTCGCGGCCCTGTCCTGGCGGGGCATCGCCAGCTTCCCGCTGCAAGGTGAGTCAGCCTGAACATCGGGCCGCCGGATCGGATAGCCTTCCCACGGTGGCTTTTTCGCCCCAGTTGAGGAGGCACAGTGGAGGTCAAGATCGGCGTGCAGTACGCGCCGCGGGAGCTGGTCCTGGAAAGCGCGCAGTCGCCGGCCGAGATCGAGCAGATCGTGACCGACGCCTTCGCCAGGAGCGAGGGCACGCTCTCCCTGACCGACGAGAAGGGCCGGCGCGTGATCGTGCCGGTCGGCAAGGTCGCCTACGTCGAGATCGCCGAGGCGTCGCCTCGCGCGGTCGGGTTCACCGTTCGCTGATTCCCGCGGCTCAGTTGTTCAGCCCGACCGCCGTCATCCGCGCGGTGTGCGCCTCGGTCAGCCGGCGCAGCAGCCCCGGCACGTCCCCGCCGGTCCGGCCGATCAACGCGCTGAGCGCGCCCCGGTCGGCGGCGGCGACCCGGCCGGCCTGGGACAGCGCCTCCCCGAGCAGCCGCCGGGCCCACATGGAGAGCCGGCCCGCGGCCCGGGGATCGGCCTCGATCGCGGCCCGGATCTCGGCCGCGGCGAACTCGGCGTACCGGGAGTCGTGCAGCACGTCGAGCAGCAGCGTCCGCTCCGGCCCGTCCAGGCCGTCGGCGATCCCGCGCAGGAAGTCGTCGGTGATCGCGTCGCCCACGTACGCCTTCGTCACCGCCTCCGCCCAGTCCCGCGGCTCGGTCGAGTCGTGGTACGCCCGCAGCGCCTCGACGTAGGGGTCCATCGCCTCCTCCGGGGTGACGCCCCACGCGGCGAGGCGGTCGGTCAGCCAGCGATAGTGGGCGATCTCCGCGGCGGCCATCTCGCTGAGCGCGGCGCGGCGGCCCAGGTCGGGCGCGAGGCGGGCGTCGGCGGCGAGGCGGTCGAAGGCGAGCAGTTCGCCGTACGCGACGAGCCCGAACAGGTCGATCGCGGCGGGATCGGGGGCGGTGGGATCGGCGGCGGCAGAGCCGGTCGCGGCGGGGTCGGGGGCGGCCACGAGCGCAGGCTACCGGCGCCAACGCTGTGACTCAAGTCACATCGAGCCGCCCCGCGCGCACGGCCACCACCTGGGAATCGGGACGACTCAGGGGCCGTTCAGGTAGGATGAGACAGTTGCCGTGGGCACCGATTCGGTCAGCTTCGCTGATCAAGACCGGTCCCCGACGCGCGTGCGGCCCGGTCCGGCTCGGCGATTCGCCCCCGACCGCGTGGCCCGCGCCACACACCGAACGCGCCCTGAGGACATGAGGGGCGCACCACGAGAGGGCACCCCCACATCCACATGAGCGACCAGATTTCCGGCCAGCCACTGGCCCCCACCGCTCCGGTCCCGCCGGAGGCACCCACGTTCGCCGCGCTCGGCGCGCGGCAGGAAACCGTCGAGGCGCTGGCCGCCGCCGGCATCACCCGCGCCTTCGCCATCCAGGAGTACGCGCTGCCGATCGCGCTGCGCGGCGTCGACCTGATCGGGCAGGCCCCGACCGGCACCGGCAAGACGCTCGGCTTCGGCATCCCGCTGCTGGAGCGCGTGTTCGCCCCGTCCGAGGGCAGCGACGGCGTCCCGCAGGCGCTCGTCGTCGTACCCACCCGTGAGCTGGGCATCCAGGTCGCCAAGGACCTCGACGCCGCCGGTCGCACCCGGGGCGTCCGGGTGCTGCCGATCTACGGCGGCGTGGCGTACGAGCCGCAGATCGAGGCGCTGCGCAGGGGCGTCGAGATCCTGGTCGGCACCCCCGGCCGCCTGCTGGACCTGCAGAAGCAGAAGCACCTGCGGCTCGACCGGGTCCGCGCGCTCGTCCTCGACGAGGCCGACCGCATGCTCGACCTGGGCTTCCTGGACGACGTCGAGAAGATCCTGGCGATGCTGCCGGAGGACCGGCAGACCATGCTGTTCTCGGCCACCATGCCGGACCCGATCGTCGCGCTGTCGCGGCGGTTCCTGCGCCGGCCGGTGACGATCCACGCCGGGCACACCGCCGAGACCGGCCCGTCCCCGCAGACCACGCAGCTCGCGTACCGCACGCACTCGCTGAACAAGGTCGAGATCGTGGCGCGCATCCTCCAGGCGGAGGGCCGTGGCCTGACCATGATCTTCACCCGTACGAAGCGGGCCGCCGACCGGGTCGCCGAGGATCTCGACTTCCGTGGTTTCGCCGTGGCCGCCGTGCACGGCGATCTCGGCCAGGGCGCGCGGGAGCGGGCGCTGCGGGCGTTCCGCGCCGGCAAGATCGACACGCTGGTCGCGACCGACGTGGCGGCCCGGGGCATCGACGTCACCGGCGTCACGCACGTGATCAACTACGACTGCCCCGAGGACCAGGACACCTACACCCACCGCATCGGCCGTACCGGCCGGGCCGGGGCCACGGGTGTCGCGGTGACGTTCGTCGACTGGGACGACATGCCCCGCTGGCGGATCATCGACAAGACGCTCGGGCTGGACATGCCCGAGCCGCCGGAGACGTACCACACCTCCGCGCACCTCTACACCGACCTGGCCATCCCCACCGACGTCAGCGGCACGCTGCCGACCGCCGAGCGCACCCGCGCCGGGCTGTCCGCCGAGGTCGAGGAGGACCTGGGTGGCGGCGGCCGGGCACGCCGGGGCGCGCGTCGGGGTGACAGCCGGGGCCGCGAGCGCGGCGACCGTGACCGTGGTGACCGCGGTCGGGGCCGTACCAGCGACGGCGGGGACGCGCCCGCCGGGCAGGCCGAGGCCGGGGACGGCGAGGCGACCCGTACGCCGCGTCGGCGGCGGCGTCGCCGGGCCGGCGAGACGGTGGCCGGCGAGCCGACCGCGGTGATCAGCACCGAGGGCTCGACCGAGACCGCCGCCGCACCGCAGGCCGCGGAGGGTGAGACGGCGAGCAAGCCGCGTCGCCGTCGTCGCCGCCGCAGCGGCAGCACCGGCGCGCCCGCCGAAGCCAGCAACGCCGACTGACGAACACCAACGGAAACGGCCTCCCGGACCCCGGTCCCGGAGGCCGTCCCCGTCCCACGACCGCCGGACCCACGCGGTGATCATGAAGTTGACGGCGCGACACGCCGTGCTCACGTACGGCCAACCTCATGATCGACCAGGTCGGTGGGGTGGGTGGAGAACTGGAGAGGTAGGTAGGGATGCCGGAAGCGCTGGAATCGGCGCTCGCCGAGGTACGGACGCTGCTGCTCGCGCCGGGGCTGACCCGGGCGGTGGCCGCCGGGCGGCGTCGTGGGCAGCGTCCCTCGGTGGTACGCGCGGAACTGCGCCCGGTCGCGCTCAAGAGCGGCCCCCGGTTGCAGATCGCCACTTCCGACGGGTCACGGCCGCACACCCGCAACGTGGCGCCGGGCGCCGAGGCCGACGCCGCGGTGGACGAACTGCTCGCCGAGCCGTTCGGCAACTGGCACGTCGAGACCGCCGACGCCACGATCCAGCTCCGGGTGACGAAGTCCGGTGAGGCGCAGGTGCACCGCGCGGCGGCCAGCCGTACCGCCGGCGAGCCGGAGCGGCACGACCGGGCCAAGGAGTGGCTGCTCGACCCGGGTGATCCCCTCTTCAAGGAGATCGGCGGCTCGGCGGCCAAACGCCGGCAGGTCGACGCGTTCCTGCGCGCGCTGGCCGCGACGCTGCCCGACGACCTCACCGGCCCGCTGCGGGTGGTGGACCTGGGCTGCGGCAACGCGTACCTGACCTTCGCCGCCTACCGCTACCTGCTGCGGCGCGGCCTGGACGTGACACTCGTCGGCGTGGACGTACGCGAGGACCAGCGCCGCCGCAACACCGAGCTGGCCGAGCGGCTGGGCTGGGCCGACCGGGTCAGCTTCGTGGCCGGCACCATCGCCGAGGCGCCCGTCGAACCGGCGCCGGACCTGGTGCTCGCGCTGCACGCCTGCGACACCGCCACCGACGAGGCGCTGGCCCGGGCGGTGCGCTGGGACGCCCGCTGGGTGCTCGCCGCGCCCTGCTGCCACCACGACCTGGCCGCCCAGCTCCGGGCGCGCCCGGCGCCGGGCCCGTACGAGCTGCTGACCCGGCAGGGCATCCTCCGGGAGCGGTTCGCCGACGTGCTGACCGACGCGCTGCGGGCCGGTCTGCTGCGCCTGCACGGGTACCGCGCCGAGGTGGTGGAGTTCGTCGACTCCCAGCACACGCCGCGCAACCTGCTCATCCGGGCACGCCGGACGGCCGGAGCGCCGACCGACGGGCAGCGCGCCGAGTATCGCGAGCTGGTCGGCCAGTGGGGCGTGACGCCCCGGCTGGAGACGCTGCTGGCGGAGCGGGCCTGAGGGGCGCGCTACCGCCCCCGGTCGCCCCGGTTGCGATCGCCCCGGTCCAGCACAGACACGCGCTCACCACGGTTGGCGGGCCGCTCGCCGTCCTCGGCCGCGGTCGGGAACGGCACCACCTTCCCGCCGAGCTGCTCGGCGTTGCCGGCGGCGGCGAAGGCGTTCCACGAGATGTCCACGAGCATCCGCTTCAGCTCGGCATGCCGGAGGGCGGCGTTGCGCTGCAACGCCATCCGCGCTCCCAACACGACCGAGGCCAGCGTGGTGCAGATCGCGCCGGTCGCGGCGATCAGGTGTACGCCGGTCGCCTCGCCACCGCGTACCGCCAGCACCAGCAGCCAGATCCAGAAGCCGAGAGCGAACAACGCGGCCTTGGCCACGAAGAAGAGGCTCACCGCGCCGGGGCGATGCGGTACGGGACGGTCCGGCTCGGCCATGCTTCTCCTCCATCGATTCTCAGGGTTCACTCAGCCTATTACCCGAAGCGCATTACCCGAAGCAAGCTTCCGCATTCACCGAGTCCCGCCGACGAGATCTCCGGACCGATCAGTCAGTTACTTCTGCGCCCCGGCGTACTAGGCTCGATCGACAGAGCCGGGCCACCGGCGGGAGGGGCAGATCCGACAGGGATGGGTTCGGCAGACGTTTCGCCGCAGATGGCCTTCGCGCGCTTCGTACGCCGGGCCATCGACGACGCGCGCGAGGAACGCGGCTGGACGGTCACCGATCTGGCCACCCACACCGGAGTCGGCCGCTCGACGGTGTTCCGCTGGCTGGCCGGCGACTGGCAGGACTACCCCGAACTCGCCAAGGTGCGCGGCTTCTGCGCCGCTCTCGACCTGCCCGTGGCGGCCGCGTTCCGCGCGCTGGGCCTGCCCGACGCCGGGCCGGTGCCGCGCCGCCGAGGTGCCGAGGAGGGTCCGGTGGAGGCCGACGTGCGGGTGATCCTGGACCGGCTGGCCGACCCGAGCGTGCCCGCCGAGGAGAAGCACCACATCCGCGATCTGCTCCGCTACCTGGCCCGCCGCCCGGTCCGCCGCGCCGGCTGACCGAGGGCTCAGGCCACTGTCAGCGTGAACTCGGCGGTCCGCACCACGCCGCCGACCTGGAAGTCCAGGAACATCCGGTAGTTGCCCGGCCCCGGCGCGGTCAGCCAGAACGTCACCTCGTCGCCGTCGCGCACCGGCTCCGGGTGTACGTGCAGGTAACCGAGGTCGCCCTCGCGCAGCGCGACCAGGTGCCCGAACGCGCCGAGGTACGGCTGAAGCGGCGCTGCCGCGCCGTCCGCGCCGGTGATCCGGAACCGCAGCGGCACCGAGCGTCCCACCTCCGGGGTGCCCGTGTACGCGGCGGTGAACCCGTCGACGGTGGCCGACGTCGCGGCGGCGGGCAACGGCCGGGGCCGGTACGCGCCGGGCGCGGCCAGGTCGGCGCCGAGCACCACGGCGACCTGTCCACCGTCGTCGGCGACGGCGGTGAAGTCCGCGTACATCCGCCAGGAGCCCGCCTCGATCGGCCCGAGCGGCACCGACCAGGTGCCGTCGGCGGCCATCGTGGGGTGCAGGTGCAGGTAACCGCTCAGGTCACGGCGCACCACGATCACATGCATCGGCTTGTCGTGCACCACGGCGAACCGGGTGACCGCGCGGCGCTTGTCGTCGCGGATCTGGAAGCGCAGCTCACCGGCGCGGCCGGCGGTCAGCTCGGCGTTCGACGGGACCAGCGTGTAACCGGCCGAGGTGATCGACAGCCCGGCCGCGCCGTCGCCGCCGCCCTGGGTGACGGTGGCGCCGTCGTGGGAGTGCGCGCCGGTGCCGGGCGCGTGGGCGTGCATGCCGCCGTCGCCCGTGGTGGCCCCGCTCGCCGTGGCTGCGGGCCGCGCCGGGTCGGCGGGCGCGTTCATCCGGCCGAGCCCGAACCCGAGCAGCACCGCGAGCACGAGCCCGCCCACCACCAGGGCCAACCGCAGCGTCTCCCGATCCACCGCGACCGGGCCGCCCGCGGCCACCCCGGCGCGGGGCGGCTGT
>NZ_JAGPXV010000034.1:0-19006 GCF_018070405.1 Micromonospora sp. D75 | reverse complement strand
GATAGCGCTCGCGCCCGTACGCTCGGGTCGGTGTCGCTGGTGGCGATCTGGACCAGCGTGGTGGCTACGGGTTCGGTCAGTGCCTTGGCGCGGGCCAGCGCCGCCCCTGCTTCCGCGCGCACGGTCGGCTCGGTGTCGCTGGTGGCGATCCGGACCAAGGCGGTGACTGCTGGTTCGGTCGGTGCTCCACCTTGCGTCAGCGCCGATGCCGCTTGCGCCCGCATGATCGGATCGGTGTCGCTGGTGGCGATCCGGACCAGGCCAGTGACTGCTGGTTCGGTCAGTGTCCCGGCGCAGGTCAGCGCCGATACCGCTTGCGCCCGCACGATCGGATCGGTGTCGCTGGTGGCGATCCGGACCAGGCCAGTGACTGCTGGTTCGGTCAGCGCCGCGCCTTGGGGCAGCGCCGATGCCGCTTGCGCCCGTGCGCTCGGGTCGGTATCGCTGGTGGCGATCTGGACCAGGGCAGTCGTGGTCGCGGGGGGTAGCGCGCCGAGGCGGGCGGCAATGGCTGCCAATTCAGTCCACGATTTCATCGTGTCATCGGCAAGTAGCTCGACTCGCTTATCGATGGCCAGGATGTAGCGCTCGGCAGCCTTGGTGCCGTTTAGCGCAGTGAGGTGCTGTTCCAAAGCTTGCCGGTAGCCGGTGAACCGGCACCGGCTCTTTTCGGGGCGAAGCCACTCTTTGACCGCCCTGCTGACGACCTTATCGATGGTGACAGTCACTATAGGAGTGTCATCAGCCAAGACGCGGAGCATGAATAGGAAGTCTCGTCCGAGCAGTTCCTCGTACAGGCTGGGCTCGATCCCCGGATAGATGGCATCGGCGACGACGTCATCGATTTGGTCGGCGTAGTCGGTTCCGATAAGGCCGATTGCCAGCAGGATTGGCTCTGTGTAGCGGGGGTCGTGCAGGCAGCCACGCAGCGCGGTAATCCGTTGCGCCGCCGTGCCTCGGAACGCCAGTGCCCGTCCGGCGTAGTACTCCTCGAACGTCAGGTGCGCGAAGCCATACCGGCCGGGTGCACGTTCGACCAGCAGGCCGGTGTGGGTATCGGCCTTTTCAACGAACTCCAGTACGCCCCTGCCGGCCTCAGTACCCAGGGGGTCTGCCGTTGTCAGAATGTCCGGATTCCACGGAGTGCCGTGATGTGCCGCCCACATGGGGCCGAGTACCTGCAGCAACTCTGCTCGGGTCGCTGCACCCTCGGGCCGGTATTGGTGCATCCAAGCGCCGAGTTCGGTCAGCCAACGAGTGAGGATCCGCTCGTCAGGCAGGTCCGCATCGGCGACTCCTTGAACGCTTCGCCACGTGCGGCCGAGCGCGGTGCACACCTCCACGTACGCCTCCACCCTTCGGTGTGGCAGCCGGCCACTTGCGCGGTGGACGAGTACGAGTGCCGTCAGCAGCAGTGGGTTGGCCGCCAACCGGCGTACCCCGGCGTTCGACCGCAGCGCCTGTTCGAGGGCGGCGGTTTCCCGAGCGGCAGCCTCGATAATCGCGGTCGGGCTGTTGGCTGGTGTCTCGGCCCGTTCCACCTGCCGGCAGTAGACCTGAAGGAACCGGCTGATGGTGCCATCGTCCATATCGTTCAACCGGAGCGCCGTGAACGGCTCTGGTAACGGAGCGGCTTGGTAGCCCGCGATCCGGCTTGTGACTACGAACCGGTTCCCCGACCGGCTGTGCGCGGCCACGAAGTTCATCACTGCGGTCACCACGGCCTGTCGGATATCTGCCGAGCCGATTTCGTCCAGCCCGTCTAGTAGCACCAGACACTGGCCGGCATTTAGTTGCTGCTCCAACATCCGGGTGAGCCCGGGAATTCGACATTCTGCCCGGTTGAGGTAACCGGGAAGGAAATCCCCGATTCCGATGTCTGGATGCCCCTGACGGGCGTAATCCCCAATCCGCACGTAGATCGGGAACCGAGCTGGCCGTCCCCGCACCGGCTCGCCCTTGAGGAGCCCTCGCGCTATGCCATGCGCGAGGTACCGCAGCAGGGTCGTCTTGCCGGTGCCCGGATCACCCAGCACCAGAACCTGTGGTTCGTCCCTCACCGCGTCCAACACCAGTACGGGCCGGTCCGACGGGCTGTCAATGTGAGTGGCGAACTTCCGGCCGTACTGGGTCTGCAGCCGATCCAGGGCCGCCTCATATCCGGTCTGGTCAAGCTGCCCAGCCTCCAGCAGGGCGATCGCCTTCTGCCGCTCGTGTTCGAACCACGAACGTGCCCGGTCACCAGGATGTCGATCTCGCTGTGCCCGCAGTCCTACGAACACCTCTTCCAGTGGTAACTGGACGGTGGTGTTGCGAACCACACCAGCAGTGCGCACGTACCGGTGTTGATCAAGCAGCCAGGCTAGGTAGCGAAGGCGACTATCCTCAGATAATGCCCCAGCGCCCATCGCCTCCGCGATCGCAGCAGTGGACTCGGCCGTCTGGGCCGCATCCGAACGTTCCAGTAGAGCGCGCAACGCAGGCTCGGCACGAACCTCGCGTGCCAACTGCTCTAGGAGCGCCGCGAACGCTGGCCGCAGCATGAGAACCCGATCAAACCGCTCATCGGCTGAACGGGACCGGCCAAGCGAGTCGACCCCGCGTTCCGCCAATCGAACTGCCGACGGCGTCGAACCTGGCACCAGCACCTTCGACAACTCGGCTGCACCTTCGTGCTCCCAGAACCCGGCGTTGATATCGAAGTCCGCCAGCGGGTGGCTGTAGGCCTTTCCGAGTTCGACAAGTGCCCGCTTCAGCGCACGCTCCAGCGCCTTCTGTTCCGGGTCGCCCAATATCCATGTGCGGGTGCTCTTGGCTGCAGCACTCCCGATCTCTTTGCCTACCTGCGACAAGATCGCCTTCGCCAACGGTGCGACAGCCACTGACATCGGATCCACGAACGAGAATCATAGAGAGTAGGTGCAACTCCCCAGGCCGTCGGCGGTGGCGGTCATCAGCGACATAACGCTACCCGTATCAGGCTACATCGCATCCCCTTACCAAACTCGTCAGTCGATGGGCAGACGGTAGACGAGGTCGTATCGGCCGCCGGGTAGCACGATGTCAGCCGTCTCAGCCGGCGTGCCGCCCGCGGTGTAGGTCCGCTCGATGGTGTGCACGAACGTGCGGGCCGGCAGGTTGAGCGCCTCGACCTCGCCGGCGGTCGCCGAGCGAAGGCTGACACGCTCCACAACCTCGTCGATCCGTACGCCGATGGTGTCCATGCGTGCAACGACGCCCTTGATCTCTCCGACCTCCGGCCACTCGATCGGAGTGCCCTCGGTGAGGGCAAGTGGCTCGTACGACACGGAGAGTTGTATCGGTTCGCCGTCGGCGAGGAAGCGGTACGACGTCCGCATCACGGGCGCGCCCGGCTCGATGCCGAGCCGGGCGGCAATCCGTTCATCGGCCTGCTCGTGTCGGCTGTCGTGCTCCCACGTCCCCTGCTGCCCGACGCCAGCTGCGTCGCGGGCGAACGGGGAAGTCGGCCCGTCGCCGGAGCGAACGTCGCGGCCCCGAGCATGACGAACCAGCCGGGTGGTGTCTCTGACGTACACGCCGGATCCTGCGCGACCCTCCACAATGCCCTCGCCTTTCAGGACGGCGATGGCCCACTTGGCGACGGTCCGGCTCACGTCGTACTGGCGCATCAGGCCGGACTCGGACGGCAACTTCGCTCCAGCGGGGAGTTCTCCGGACAGGATCGCGGAACGTAGGTCGGCGGCGATCGTCAGGTAGGCAGGCGTGTTCGGCATGTCAGCGGTACCTCCGGTCAGCCCGCCCAGTCGACCACAGACAACCTGGTGTGCCAAGTTCGCGCGCCTCCCTTGCCGACGCCAAACCTAGTGCACTAGGTTTTATGGCTGGCGACCCGTTACCGTTCGGCTCCGGTCAGCAACCACGCCTTGCGGTAACGGGGAGCCCCGATACGTCATTGGCAGGCTGACGATGGAGACGCGATGGCGGCGAGCATCACTGAACTGCTCAAACGGTTGCGGCGTCGGACGGAGTCGCGGGACCGGGGAGCCGGGCAGGCCATCCAGGAACGTGAGCAGGCGGAGGCGCAACGACGGCTGCTTGATCAGGCGGCTCGGTTGCGAGACGCGCACCGTCACGGCGAGCCGATCGCGAGCAACGGCCCGAAGGAGTCGGCATGACCGCCGAGGGTGAAGCGGCGATCCTGGCGGTGCATGTACGGGGTCTGGACGGGATGTGCGTGGGTTGCCGGCTGTGGTGGGCGCGGCTGACTCCGTACCCCTGCTGGCAGGTCGCGTGGGCGACCAGCCGGCAGGCGCGCGCGAGCGTCGCCCGCTTCCTGGGGGTGCGCGGGTGAGCACCCACGGGCCGGTGCTGCCGGTCTGGACGTGCGGCGGGTGCGGTGCGCCGTGGCCGTGCGCGACGCGGCGGCGGGAGCTGCTTGCGGAGTACGAGGGTGCGCCGGTGTCGCTGGCGGTGTACCTGGGGGCGCAGCTGGTGCGGGCGACGGCGGATCTGAGCTGGGCACCGGCGGGGGCGTTGCACCGGCGGTTCCTGGGGTGGCTGCGGTGAGCGTGTTGCGGGCCGGCGACGAGAAGTTCCACTACAGCGACGGGTCGCACCGGTGGACGGCGCCGGATCCGGAGTACGACCAGGAGGTGTGGGAGGAGCAGGTCCGCCAGCACAAGCTGGGGCACCTGCGCAACGAGCGTCCGAGGGTACGCATCCGCCGGATCGGTTGACGGGTGCGAGACTGGGCCGGTGACTCACCCGCTCGCGCGCCGCGTCTACGACACCTGCCACCTCACCGGCCGGTTCCATCTCCGATCCGGGCAGGTCAGCGACGAGTACTTCGACAAGTACCTGTTCGAGGGGAAGCCGGAGCTGCTGCGCGAGGTCGCCGAGGCGATGGTGGCTCTGCTTCCGGAGTGCGACGTGTTGGCGGGGATGGAGATGGGCGGCATCCCGATCGCCACGGTGATGTCGCAGCTGACCGGGCTGCCCACGGTTTTCGTGCGCAAGCAGGCCAAGGAGTACGGGACCGCGAAACTGGCCGAGGGCGGTCGCGTGAGCGGTCTGCGGGTCGTGGTGGTCGAGGACGTCGTGACCACCGGAGGCGCGCTCCTGACCTCGTGCGGACAACTACGGTCCGTCGGTGCCCAGGTCGAGACGGTGGTCTGCGCCATCGACCGCGAGCAGGGTGGCCGGGAGAACCTGGCGGCCGAGGGGCTGCACCTCCGCGCCGCCCTCACCCGTCGTGATCTGGAAGCCTCGCTGACGGCGTGAAGCTAGGGCTGCTCCGGGCCGCTGCTGGCGTTGTACGAGTTCTTGGCGGCGACCACTGCGGCCTGGATGTGCTCGGGGTCGACGCCGTGGACGTTGAGCGGCGGGTGCAGACGCCGGACGAGTTCGGCCTCGATGACCGTTGGCTCGGCATCCTCCGCCCAGGTCAGGCGCAGGTGCTCGTGCATCCACGCGGTCAGCCGTTTCTCGTCCTCGGGGATGAGGACGACGCGGTCGGTCCAAGTGGTCCGGAAGCCCTCGGACACGAGAAGACCGGCCAGCGTGCGGCGCAGCGTCGAGCTGCCCGACCGTCGCAGATGGTTGCGCAGGATCCGGCCCCGCAGGCTGGTGGCCCGGCCCAGATAGAGCATCCGCCGCGACGGGTCGGTGTCGTTCGGCGGCCCGGGAATGTCGGGGAGGACCGAGGGCGGGGCCCACCAGGCGTAGACGCCGCCGCCACGGGCGAGCCGCTTGACGGCGACGTCGAGCGCGACCGGCGGGCCGGTCAGCAACCGCAGGGCCTCGTCGACCCGCTCTTCGTCGGTCGGGACGTCGGCGGGTCGCCGTTCGGGGAAGGTCACCGGGACCATCCTAGGCGCTCGACCGGTCGAGATCGGGTGGGGATGCGCTCCGCACCTGGACACCGGCAGGGTGATCAGCAGGCGACTTTCACGACCTGCTCAGCCGGCGGTGCCGAGGGACCGAGCGCCCGCCCGATCTGCGGCACAGGAGTGCGCTGCCGGCCTGTGCGTGCGAGCGCGACGGTGCGCTGCGTCACGCAGCCGATGCTAGGTTCGCCGGCATGACGGTGCAGATCACGGCCGGGGAGTTCCACGCGGCCGACGGTGTCGAGGACTGGCGCTGCCTCTACCACGTGGTCTCGGCGTATTTCCGCACCGGCTCGCTAACCAAGGGCATAGCGTTCGTCGATGAGATCGGCCGGCTCGCCGGTGGCGCGGAGCAGCAGTACGTCAACGTCGATCTGCGTCATGTCGGCGTCACGGTGTCCCTGTTGTCGCGCGACGTCGCGCTGGCCCGGCGGATCTCGGCTGCCGCCAGGGATCTGGACATCCCCGCCGACCCGACCGCCGTGCAGCTCGTCAACGTCACTCTCGACGCGCTGGCCGGCGCGGACGTGTTGCCGTTCTGGCGGGCGCTGCTGGGTTACCGCCAGATCGACGACGACTATCTGGCCGACCCGGCGCGTCGGGGTCCGGGCTTCGGGCTGCAGCCGATGGACGCCGGGCGCCCACAACGCAACCGCATGCACCTCGATGTCGCCGTCCCACATGATCAGGCCGAGGCCCGAATCGCCGCCGCGTTGGCTGCGGGTGGCCGGCTGGTCTCCGATGCGCACGCACCGAAGTGGTGGGTCTTGGCGGACATCGAGGGCAATGAAGCGTGCGTCGCCACCTGGGTCGGCCGATAGTGGTGGCCCTCTCGAAGGCTGGACCATCGGCCACACTGACGGCATGACGACGGTCGTGCCGATGAGCCCCGCCCATCCGGCGTTCGATCAGGTAGCTGCTCTGTTCGACGACTACCGGGTGCACTACGGCCAACCGTCGGCCCCGGAGGTCACCCGCTCCTGGCTGCACGACCAGATCGCACAAGACCGGATCTCCGCCGCTGCCGCCATCCGAGCTGATCACGTCCGCGGCTTCATCACGGTCACGGTCACGCCGGCATCGCTCAGGCTGGGCACCTCGTGGTCGATCCGCGACCTCTACGTGGCCCCGCACCATCGCCGTAGCGGCATCGCGAAGGCCCTGCTCCAGCACGTCATCCGCAACGCCCGTGCCGCCGGCGCGCATCGCGTGTCGCTCCAAACCGAGACCGACAACATCCCCGCCCTGGTGCTCTACACCGAGATCGGCTTCAAGCCCGTCACCGGCCTGGAACTACTCAACCTCACCTTCGACCCCACCCTCCAAGATCCGGGAGACAGGGCCTAGACGTCGCGCCGTGGCCTTGCGCGACGCGGCGGCGGGAGCTGCTTGCGGAGTACGAGGGTGCGCCGGCCCTTTCCGCCTGGTAGAGGGTCGGTGGTGCGTGGGACGCTCCCGTCATGCGTATCGCCGAGCACATTGCCGCGCTGGATGAGGAAGGCGCCCGACTGGCAGAGGCGGCGGACCGGGCGGGCCTGGACGCACCCGTGCCCACCTGCCCTGGATGGCAGGTCCGTGATCTGCTGCGCCATGTCAGCGGCGTCCATCGCTGGGCCACGGGCCACGTCATCACGGGGCGCCATCAGCCTTACTCCAGTCGCGAGGAGGCGGAGTTCTTCGCCGCAGTCGAGGACGACGAGCTGCTGGACTGGTTTCGGGAGGGCCACCGCGCACTCGTGGACACGCTGGCAGCGGCTGACGAGAGCGTTGAATGCTGGACGTTTCTGCCCGCGCCCTCGCCGTTGGCGTTCTGGGCACGTCGCCAGGCTCACGAAACCGCGGTACACCGTGCCGATGCCGAGTCGGCTGTCTCAACGGTTCCCTCCTGGGCCCCCTCCTTCGCCGCTGACGGCATCGACGAACTGCTCAATGGCTTCTTCGGGCGGCCCGGTGGGCTTCTGGTGGCCGATCCACCCGTCAGCATGGCTCTTGTGCCGACTGATATCGACGCGGGATGGACGCTCTCCATCGAGCCGGCCGGGCGCCGCCTGGTAGCCGGTGAGATGCCGGCCCAGTTGACCGTCGTGGGACCTGCGTCCGAGCTCTACCTCCTGCTGTGGAACCGGAGTGGGACCGAGCGCCTCGAACTACGCGGGGACGCGGCCGTCTTGGATCTCTGGCGGGCAAAGGCCACGATCACCTGGAAGTGACGCCGTCATCCCGGCGAGGTCAGCCCGGTGCCGCCCACCGTGGTCCCATCCGCTCGTCGACAGACCCGGACGGGTGAGACAGGTGGGGAAGCGGCAGGCGGCGCGGTACAGCCCCCCACATCACCGGCTCACGTCATTCCGCAGGCACGATACGGAGGTTCAGCAGCATGTCCTCGAAGGCCTCGGGTCCGAATCGTGCCGCCACGATGTGCACCGGTGAACACGCCATGTCCAGCGTCACGTCGCCCACGGGACGCCTCTCGACGCCGGTCACCACCAGAGTCGTCTCTCGCACTGTCACGTCCTCGATCGTGACGTCATAGCCGAGCACAGGACGGTCCCCGACCGAGAGAATGACGACCGTCTCCTTCGCGAGGTCTACCGGCGGCGGTGGCGGGACGGGCTGCCGTCCGGCATTGATCGATGCCCAGTGCTGCGCCCACGATCCCGATCGACGAATCAGGAACAGGCCGTAACCTCGTGAGGTGTCGGCCTTGGCCTGCCCGTGGTACAGCGTGCGAAAGTTCCCGGCACGTCCGGATGATCTGCTCACCCGCTGACCCTACTGGCGCTGACCCTCGAAACAGCTCCCGTCTACGTCCGGCGGCTCGGGCGCGAAAGTATTCGGACGGTTGGTGCGGCACGTCGGCGGCATGAGTAGCGCCTCGGTCTTGAGCCGGGCTCCCGGCCGTCAGGTAACTCTGTCGCCGTGTCGTGTCGGGCCTGGGGACAATGCTCACCGGACAGCGATACGACGAGGGTCGAAGCATGTTGCTGGAGTGGGTCGACGGTTGGGCGGACACGAATGGCCGGTGATGGTCAGCACCGTTCACCTCGGGCGCCATCGGTACCGGGTCATGCGGCCGGCACGACCGCCGGGGTTCGCCGGTCTGTACGAGGGCCCTCTTGGAGCCCAGTTCTGCCTCGACAAGGAAACAGCGACGCTGTTCGCTCTGGCGTGGGGACTGGCTGCCCGGTCGCCGCACACGATGGTCTATCTTCCCCTTCGTCGCGCGACACGTCCCCACCATCACAGTTGGGGCGCCCGCTCGACCTGGTGTTGCTGCATCACCGCCTCGCGTTCCCGCCGTCGCGGTGGAAGCAGGTCCGTTCCCGGTTGGGGACCGGCCGGCCACACACCGTGGTGCTACCCGCTCAGGCGTGGCCGGCGCGGTTGACCGCCGATCACCGGCGAGTCCGGTATCGAGAGTTCCGCGATCATCTGCGGTGGGACATCGCCGCCGACACGTTGGTGCTCACCGGCAGCCGTGAAGCGTTCGAGTTGGAAGCCGACCAGGTCCGCGCCTTGGCCGAGGAGTGCCCCGCCCATCGCGCTCGCATGCCAGGCACGCCGGTGATGCCGGGGGTCCGGCAGTGGCCGGCCACGGCACGCAACTCGCGGCAGATCCGTATGGCGGCCCGCTTGGCAGCCCGGGGAAGGGGGGCTCGTGCTGGGAACGCCGATGCATGTGCCGGTGGATCTACTCCTACAGGTACCGCTGCTACGCACCGTCTGACGTCTTTACGAGCGCTGTGTCGGCTCGGCGTGGTGATCGAGCTGCCGTGAGTACTCCGGGACGATGGTGTTCGTACCGAACGACGGACGTGTGCCGGACATGCTCACCGAGCAGCCAGCATCCGTGCGTGAGCGGCTGTTTCGAGGCGAGCTGAAGGTCGTCCAGGGCATCGCGGATGCCATCGACCTGTCCGAAGTGATCAGGCCGCCTTCCGGGTCGAACGGGTCGGATCTCTTGACTCTCGACCCGGTCGAGGGCCGACCCTTCCCGAGTGACGTATGAGGAGCACGACCAAAGATCAGTCCCGCTCGCGATCGACCTGGAGACGCTGCGGCCGGTGCTGCGTGCCGGCTGGGGAGCGGACACCTGCGATCCGCACGACCTGGAGGATTGGCACGCCGGCAACCCAGCCCGTGGGCAGTGCGGGGTGACCGCGCTGATCATTCAGGACCTGCTCGGCGGAGAGCTGATCCTCGGCGAGGTCCACGCCGGAGACACCAAGGTCGGCCACCACTACTGGAACCGGCTGGCCGACGGCCGCGAGGTGGACCTGACAGCCGACCAGTTCCAGCCGTCGGAAGTCGTTGTCGGCGGTCAGGTTCAGCAACGCCCGCCGGGCCCACCCGTCCGGTGCCGCAGGCAGTACGAGATCCTGCGGGACCGCGTCCTCGTCGCCCTCTACGGTGCCGCACCCCGTTTGCTCGTTCCGGACGGGATGCGAGGCTGACCGCGTGGCTTACCGAACGCCCGCCCTCCGGTGACGCCCGCATGAGCCTGGTGTCGGCGTTCGTACCGATCTGGATTCTCACCGCTGTCGGTTACGCGTCCTGTCGCTGGGGCCTGCTGGGCG
This sequence comes from Micromonospora sp. D75, assembly GCF_018070405.1. NCBI lineage: Bacteria > Bacillati > Actinomycetota > Actinomycetes > Micromonosporales > Micromonosporaceae > Micromonospora > Micromonospora sp. D75. Next base: position 8,562 of record NZ_JAGPXV010000034.1, on the reverse strand, counting down.
AGGCCGCGGCGTCGGTGCTCGGCCGGTTCGTGTTCCAGCTCGCGATGCCGGCCGCCCTGTTCCTGGCACTGGCCCGGATGCCGCTGTCCGGGTTCGCGGGCCGCTCGCTGCTCGCCTTCGGGGTGAGCACCGTCGCCGTGGTCGGGTTCGGGTGGGCCGGCGCGAGCCGGCTGTTCGGTCGCGAGCCCGGCGAGCGGCCGATCTGGGGCATGGCCGCCGGGTACGTGAACTCGGCGAACCTCGGCATCCCGATCGCGACGCAGGTTCTCGGCGACGTGTCGTTCCTGGCGGTGGTGGTGCTGCTGCAGGTGCTGGTGGTGGCACCCGTGATCGTGGTCGCGCTGGACCGGCGCAGCGACCCGGCCGGGCGGGTCCGGGTGCGCCGGGTCGCCTCGCTGCCCGTACGCAATCCGGTGATCCTGGCGTCGCTGCTCGGTGTCGCGTGCTCGGCCGCCGGTGTGCGTCTGCCGTCGGTGGCCGTCGCGCCGCTGACGCTGCTTGCGGGCGCCGCGGCGCCCGCCGCCCTGGTCGCGCTCGGCGCGTCGCTGCACCCCACGGCGCCGTCGCGGGCGGAACCGACCGGGCCCGGAGAGCTGGCCGCGATCAGCGCGCTCAAGCTGGTCGCACAACCTGTCATCGCGTACGCGGCCGGCCTGGCCCTGCACCTGTCCGCGCCGCAGTTGCTCGCCGTGGTGGTGTGCGCGGGCCTGCCGACGGCGCAGAACACGTTCATCTTCGCCCAGGAGTACGGCGTCGGCGAGGCGGTCGCCAACCGGGCGGTGGTGGTGACCACGACGCTGTCGCTGGCCACGCTGGCTGCGGCGGCGGCGCTGCTCGGGTAGCTACCGCTCGGCGGGGAACCGCCTCCACTGCCCCTCGGAGACGACCTCGACCGTGCCGTCGACCACAGTGATCGCCGTCTGGTCGTCGATCGCGTACGCCGGACCGGCGACCTCGGCCGCCCACTTCTCGGCGTTCGCCATGGTGTTGTCCGGTTCGAGGCCCAGGTGCGGGAAGATCGAGAAGTCGACGAGCCCCAGCGTGCGGTCGTCAGGCGCGGACTGCCACTCGACGAAGTCCGTCCCGACACGCGGGGTCAGCACCATGCTCCCCGCGCTCAACCCCACCCAGACGGTGTCAGGCAGCGACGGCAGCAGGCCCGCCAGCCCGGACTGCCGCATCCAGTGGCACAGGTACGTCGCGTCACCGCCGTGCACCAGTATGACGTCCGCCTCGCGGACCCAGGGAACCCACCGCTCCTGGCCGATGCTCGGTAGCGCGGTCAGCTCCAGGACGCCCAGCGACTTCCAACCCAGGCCGGTCATCGGTAGCGGCGTCTGACCGGTGATGAAACGCCAGGCCGAGGCCGGGCCGCCCATCGGGTAGGCGGCCGTGGGGATGCAGAGCGCGTTGGACTCGGCGACCGGCTTGCCCAGCAGGCCGACCAGCGCATCGTGAATGCTCGGGTTCTGGACGCCTGCGGATGTGAGAAGAAGCTTCACGCCTACCTCCGGTGGCAGCGGTTGGGTGCACGGGAATGCAGACCGGGCGCCGTATCGAAACTCATCGCCGCACGTCGCGTCACTCGCGGATCTCCATCGCCGCGACCAGGCCGTCGTCGAGGCGGTAGACGTGCGTGACGGTGTGGTCGGCGAGCTTCGTTCCGGCTTTGTCGTGCACCACCTGATGAACGGTGACGGCGATCCGGCCGTCGGCCTCCGTGTGGAACGCGGTCGGCGTGACGACGGGTTCGAGCTGGTCCCACTGCCGCCGCCAGTAGGCACTCACCTGGTCCCGGCCGCTGAGGACGCCTCCCTCCCAGCCGTTGGGCCACGAGACGTCCGGCGTCATGGCGGCCAGCAGCGTGGGGATGTCACGCCTGTTGAAGGCCGCGTAGAGGTTCGTGAGCAGGGCCTGGGAGGTAGGGCGCCTCGGCGAATCCACGGAGCCAGCATGGCCGGTGGGTGAGACCTCGCGCAGACGTCTTAGCGGTCAGCAGAACGCGAGCAGACCCGGACGGTAGGGACGCAGCCCCACGGCGCGCCACGACCGTCCCGTTGTGATCTCCGCCCACCTGCCGGCGCGTGCCCACATCTGCTCCTCGAAGGCGCTGCGGCCGGCCGTCTCGCGCCATGTGCTCACCGTCTGGTGCGGATGCGTCGTACCTCGACGTAGCGGCGGATCTTCTCCGCGGTCCCGCAGTCGTCCATGCTGCACCAACGACGGCTGCGGTTCTTGCTCTCGTCGATGAACAGGAAGCGGCAGCCCGCGCATCGCTTGATCCGATCGAGCGCACCCGTGGTGAGAAGCTGGACCGCAGCATGGACCACCGGCCGTAAGGGCCGGGCAAGCGTGTGGTCGTCCCGCCAGGACCATGCGAATGTCTTCCCGCGCATGAGCTGTGCGTGGGCGAGCGCGTCGGCTTCGTCGTCGCGCAGCCGGGTCAGCGCCGCTGCGCCCGGGTCCTCGCCGGCGGCCAGTGGCCGGAACACCTCGTCCAGGTAGTCACGTGTGCGAAGTGCCTGCGCGAAGACGGTGTGGGCGCTGTCCGGACTGCCGCGGGACAGCCGGCGCAACGCCGCCGCCTGCGTTTCGGTGAGGGTGCCCGCGTACACGCTCCAGGCGATCAGCTCGGCGTAGCCGGTGAGCACGTCGTCGTCCGGAGGCCCGACGGGTGGGCCGGCGCGGGTGTTGAGGAAGTCCAGCGCGAGGTCGCCGCCGACCAGGCGCATCCGCGTAACCCTTGCTGTTTCCATCAAAACCGACTTTACCAGTTGCCCCGTGACGAGGAGCCTTCCTAGAGTGTTTCCGTCATAGCCGGTTTAGGGGGTAACAATGGGCCAGGCGCACGCACACCGGCGGGCAGTGGGCGCGCTGATCGGCCTCGCCGGCGGAACGTTCCTCTACACCGCAGCCGAGGCGCTGCCGATCGGGCTGCTGTTGCCGATGGCCGTGGACCTGGCCGTTCCGCCGTCCCAAGTGGGCATGCTCGTCACCGTGTACGGCGCGGTGGTGATGGTCGCCTCGGTCCCGTTGACGGCGCTGGTGCGCAGAGTTCCTCGCCGACGGCTGCTGTCGGCGCTCCTGGCCGGCTTCGTCGTCAGCAACGCGATCACGGTGTTCGCGAGTACGTTCACCATGCTGATGGCAGCCAGGGTCGCCACCGCGGCCACTCATGCGTTGTTCTGGGCGGTCGTCGTGCCGACCGCGGCTGAGCTGTTCCGGCCCGGACTGCACGGACGGGTGGTCGCGATCGTGTTCGCCGGCGGCAACGTCGCCCTCGTCCTGGCCGTGCCCGCGGGCACCTGGCTGGGTGAACGTGCCGGCTGGCGGGCATCGTTCCTGGCGGTGGCCGGGCTCGGTGTGCTCGTCTTCGCCGTGGTGGCCTGGTTGCTGCCGTCGACGGGGCCGGCACAGGGACACGCCGGCCGGGGCAGAACCCCCGACTCCCGCCGGTTCTGGCTCCTGGTCGTCGTGGCCGTCCTGTCGACCGCCGGCGCCATCGCCGGCTACACCTACATCGCCCTGTTCGTCACCGAGGTCACCGGACTGCCCGCCGCGTCGATGGCGACCATCCTGCTGGCGCGCGGCGTCGCCAGCGTCTTCGGCATCCTCGCTGCCGGACCGATGGTCGACCGCAGCCCGTGGTCCGCCCTGGTCGCGACGGTTGCACTGCAGTGTGTGGCGCTGCTCGGCCTGTACGCGTTCGGCCACCACCCGGCGGTTGCCGTCGTCCTGATCGCACTCGCCGGCCTGGGGTTCGCCGCGTTCACCGCGGCGCTCGGCGGCCTCGTCCTTCAGGTGGCGCCCGGCCGCTCCGATCTCGCCGCCGCGACGCTGTCCGCCGCCGTCAACGTCGGCATCACCGGCGGCGCCTTTTTCGGGGCCCTCGTACTGGAAAGCCACGGTGCCGCCGGCACGATGTTGATCGGCGCCCTGCTCGGCGCTGTCGCCCTCGCGCTCGCCCTCGGCGAACGACTCATCCCGCCGCCGCACAGCAAGGGCGGCGCGGCCTTTCGTGAATCGATCCCGGCGGGGCGTCGGCGGTGACGGCGGGGCGTCCGCGATGCTGTGGGCGTGGAGTACGTGTCCAGAGTGCCGCGACCGCCGCTGGACGAGCTGATCGATGACCTCTACTACCTGGCGGGCACGCCCCCGTACCCCCGGCTGACGCTGCCGCCGATGCCGGCGGCGCTGCTCATCGTCAACCTCGGCGCGCCGTTCCGCGTCCGCGGCGGCACCGACATCGAGACCACCGGGTACGCCGACGGCTGCGTGATCACCACGCCCACCCGCGCGTTCGAGTTCGGCTACCCGCGCCCGACCCGGTCCGTCGGCGTACACGTCAAGCCGTGGGGCCTGGCGCCGTTCCTGCCGATGCCGGCGGCCGAGCTGTGCGACCGGCCCGTGACGCTGGAGCAGGTCTGGGGCCGGCCCGCCGTCGCCGACCTGCGCGACCGGCTGGCCACGGCCGACGGGCCGCACAAGATGCTGGCGCTGCTGGAGGAGGAGCTGAGGCGACGGCTGTCCGAGACCACCGGCCTGGGGCTGGTCCGGCACACGAGCGGCGTCATCGCGGCGACCAGCGGCGCGGTGCCGATCGGCAACCTGAGGACGGCGGCCGGTGTCAGCAGCACCCATCTGACGCAGCGGTTCAAGGAACTCGTCGGCGTCACGCCGAAGCGGCTGGCCCGCACCTACCGCTTCGCCGCCGCCGTGTTCGCGATCGACCCCGCCCGGCCGGTCGACTGGGGCGAGCTGGCAAGCGACGCGGGCTACTTCGACCAGGCCCACTTCGGCCACGAGTTCCGGGCGTTCACCGGCCTCACCCCGACCCGGTACGTCGAGGTCCGGCGGCGGTTCCTGCGCGAACACCCCGGCCACGTGATCGACGGCTGGTCGCTGCCGGCCGATTGATTTCCTACAAGAACGGCGGCCCGCGACCCGCTAACTTGGGGACCACCCGAGGCAGAGGAGAACCGGCGTGGGCACTGTGGTCCTGTACAGCTCGGTGTCGGTCGACGGCTTCGTCGCGGACGACAACGACCAGCCCGGACCGCTGTTCGACTGGCTGACCAGCGGGGACGTCCCGCTGGACGACAGCGGCGCGTTGCGGGTGTCGCAGACGTCCCACGACTACGTCCGGCCGTACTGGGATCAGATCGGGGTGACTGTCGTCGGGCGGCACGTGTTCGACCTGACCGACGGCTGGGACGGGACGCCGCCGAGCGGCATCGACCACGTGGTCGTCGTGACGCACCGGCCGCCGCCCGAGGGTTGGAACCCCGGCGCGCCGTTCCACTTCGTCGACGGCGTCGAGGCGGCAGTGGCCGAGGCGCAGGAACTTGCGGGGGACCGCATTGTCGAGGTCGCCGCCGGTGACGTCGGCGGCCAGGCGCTCGCCGCGGGACTGGTCGACGAGGTACGCATGGACGTCGTACCCGTGGTGTTCGGGTCCGGCAAGCGCTTCTTCGGGTCGGTCGACGCGCAGCACCTGCTGGAGGATCCGGACGTCGTGCTCCCGGGCGAGCGGGTGCTTCACCTGCGGTACCGGGTGCGCCGCTGACCGAGCGCGAACGCGGCGTCCGATCCCCGCCGGACAGACGGCCCGACGTCGACCAGGCTTCCTCCCGTGAACAACGCACTCGACGGCAAGGTAGCTCTCGTCACCGGTGGCGGCCGTGGCATCGGCGCGGCGGTGGACCGGGCGGCCGGGGAACTGGGCCGGTTGGACATCCTGGTCAACAACGCGGGCGCGTTCCTGCTCGGACAACTGGAGCAGCCGAGTCTCGACGAGTTCGAGCAGACAGTCGCGGTGAACGTCCGGGCACCGTTCGTCGCCTCGCAGGCCGCGGTGCGCCACATGTCGGCTGGCGGGCGGATCGTCAACATCGGCAGCAACACGGCCGAGCGGGCCGTCTTCCCGGGCTTCTCGCTCTACGCGATGAGCAAGACCGCCCTGATCGGTCTGACCAAGGCGCTCGGGCGCGAACTCGGCGGTCGAGCGATCACCGTGAACCTGGTGAACCCCGGCGCCACGGACACCGAGCTGAACCCGGCCGACGGCCCGAACGCGGACACGATCAACGGGTTCACCGCCCTCGGCCACTACGCGCAGCCGGCCGACGTGGCCGCCGCGGTGGCGTTCCTCGCCGGCCCGGACGGGCGTTACGTCACCGGCGCGACTGTGAACGTCGACGGCGGATTCACCATCTGACCATCGGGAACGGCCAGGGTGATGACCGGAAGGACGGCTGCGGCGGGGGAGAGTCCTCCCTTTTCCGCTGGCGCGCGCCGGGCAGCGCGGGTACACCTGGGCGGTGATCCTCATCCAGCGGGTCCGCGTCCGGTGGACCGCCGACGCTCGCGGCGCGCCTGCGGCGAACGCCCGCCGTGGCCTGGTCCGCGCGATGCCGCTGCCGCGGGCGTTGCCGGAGGGCGAGGTGGTCGTCCACGACGTGCTCGCCGACCAGGCGGCCGGCTACAAACACCGGGACGGGGTACGCGCCGGAGGCGTCGCGCTGGCCCGCGAGGCCGGGCTCTGGCTCGGGCGTGACCGGGCGTCCATCGTCGTGGACCGGTTGCCCGGGACGGCAGCGTTTCCGCGCCCGTCGGCGTCGGCGCGGCTGTTCACGCTCGCCCCCGGGCAGGTCGGCCGCTACCGGGCCAACTTCCGGTTCACCGGCTGCGGGTGCGCCCCGAGCTGGCACTACGAGGAGTGGCTGGTGCACGTCGGACACGGCGCGGTGGCATCCTTCGGCGCGCCGGACCGCGACGTCGACCACCGCGTGCGCCTGTACGGGTAGGCGTCAGCTGTCGAACCAGACGACGAGTCGTACGTTGTCCTCGCCGTGCCGTTCGGCCAGCTCGCGCATGCCTTCCAGCACCGCGCGCAGCGCCGCGTCACGCTGCAGCGCATCGCTGTTGGACAGGCGCTCCACCCGCCACATCACGTTTCCCGAGCGCCATTCGGTGCCCTCCGGGTAACTGCTGCCCCGGTGATCCGCGTGCTCGCCGGCTACCTCGCGCCAGGCTCGCCCGTGCCGGGTGGCCTTGCTCCGGTAGCGCGGTCCTTCGGCCGTCAGGTCGTACACGTGGATCCGGTCGTCCATCCGGGGGGATCGCGCGCTCCAGTCGATGCGTGCCACCTCCGCCCACGACACCCACGTGGGGTCGTGATGGCGTTCGGTGAAGTGACGAGCGCGCAGGCTCGCGCTGACGTCGTCCGGCAGGCCACGGCCGGGCGCGACCGGCTCGAACCCGGCGAAGTTGCGCACACCGAACAGCAGGCCGAAGGCGTCGTAGTTGGTGGAGACCTCCCGCAGGCTGATGTCGGTCAGCTCCCACGGCGAACCCGTACCGTGCGGCCGGATCTCCACCCCACCCCAGATGTCGGTACTCACGTCGCTCCACCCCCCCAGCCGAGACGGTCTGATGTCCTCCACGACCATCGCACCCGGCGGCAAGGCGCCGCGGTCCGGACCCGCCCGCCGAGGGGCGGCGCGCTGGCTAGGCTGTGCCGGTGCGGAAGGCGGGGTCCCGGGGTGACCGTCATGGTTGACGCGGACGACGTGCGTCGGGTGGCGTTGTCGCTGCCCGACGTGGTCGAGATCGACAGTGACGGCTTCGACTTCCGGGTCGCCGGCAAGGGGTTCGTCTGGTCCTATCCGGAGCGCACGCCCGGGAAGCCGCGGCGCATCCGCACCGACATCGCTGTGCTGTATGTGGGCGACGAGGCGGAGAAACAGGCCCTGCTCCTCGGCGAGCCCGACCTCTTCTTCACCACCCCCGCGTACGACGGGTTGCCCCTGGTCATGCTGCGGCTGGCGCGCGTCGGCGTCGAGCGTCTGACGGAACTGGTCACCGACGCGTGGCGGATGCGTGCCCCCGGCTCGCTCACCGGTGAACCCGGCGCGTGACCCCGCACGCTATCCGTCGAGGATCTGCTCCCGGAGGATGTCCGCGTGCCCGCAGTGCTGGGCGAGCTCGCGCAGGACGTGGAGATACACCCACCGCAGCGGAAGCGGCCCCCGTCGGTGCCCGGTGAGAATGTCGTCCAGACCTCGCGTGGAGGTCGCCCGGCGTGACGCGTCCCGAGCGTCGCGGTAGGCCTGCCGGACCCCGGCGATCGTGTCGCCGTCGTCGAGGAGGAACGAGTCCTCCGACCGCTCCGGGATGCCGATCTCGGCGCGAGACCGACCCGTGACGGCTTCGTCGAACCAGACCTTCTCGACGAAGGTGGCGTGCTTCACCAGACCCAGCAGCGTGGTCCGGGAGGCCACCAACGATCGACGCGCCTGTTCCTCGGTCAGTCCGTCCAGGCAGCGGTCGAGCGCGTCGCGGTGTTCGTCGAGAAACGCCTCGAACTGGGCCTGGACCGGCTGCGCGACGACTTCGGCGGAGAAGGTGGGCGGGAAGGACGGCATGGACGCAGCATTCCAGATCGGCGGCCGGATGAGCGCGGGGTGTCTCAGGCGGGTCGCTGACGAACCGCGACGATCTCGGCGTGGTGAGCGACCGCCCAGTCGGCCAGCGCGGAAAGCGGCTCCAGCAGGCTGACAC
>NZ_JAGPXV010000339.1:0-6409 GCF_018070405.1 Micromonospora sp. D75 | reverse complement strand
ACGTCCGCCGTCCGGCGGGGACGCCGGCCGGGCCGCACCCGTGGCCCGACGCCGACGTCACCGCCGCTCGGGACCGACCGCCGTGCCGGACGGCGCTACCGTCACCCGGTGCGACGCATCCTGGTCGTCGGCGCCGCCGGCGCCGGCAAGAGCACGCTCGCCGGTGAACTGGCCCGGCGACTCGACCTTCCGCTGATCCACCTCGACCGGCACTACTGGCGCCCCGGCTGGACCGCACCGGCCCCGGCGGATTTCCGCGCCGAGGTGGCAGCGCTCGCCGCCCGCCCGGCCTGGGTGATGGACGGCAACTACGCGAGCACGCTCGACCTCCGGCTGCCCCGCGCCGACCTGCTAGTGCTCTGCGACACCTCCCGGCTGCGCTGCCTGCGGCGTGACACGGCGCGGTTCCTGGCCGACGTAAGTAAGTAGCCCCCCGCCTTGCGGACCTTACCGGGAGCGTGCCAGGATCGGCGTCGATGAGCACGACTGCCGCCCCCGCCACCGCCGCCACACCCCGGCGGATCGCCACGCTCGCGCTGCCCGCCCTCGTGGTGCTGGCCGCCGAGCCGCTCTACGTCCTGGTCGACACCGCAGTGGTGGGTCACCTCGGGCGGGTGCCGCTGGCCGCGCTCGCCGTCGGCGGCACCGTCATGACGCTCACCGCCTGGGTCGGCACCGTCGTCGCGTACGGCACCACCGGGCGCTCGGCCCGCCGCTTCGGGGCGGGGGACCGGGCCGCCGCGGTGGCCGAGGGCGTGCAGGCGTCCTGGCTCGCGCTGGCCACCGGAGTGCTGGTGGCGGTCGCCATCGGCATCGGCGGGGGCGCGCTGGCGCGTACCCTCGTCGGCGGCCCCGGCGAGGTGGCCGACGCCGCCGCCGGATGGCTGCGGGTTGCGGCGCTCGGCGCGCCCGGCCTGCTGCTCGCCGCCGCCGGCAACGGCTGGCTGCGCGGCATCCAGGACACCCGCCGGCCGCTGCTGTTCGTGCTCGGCCCCAACCTGCTCTCCGCGGTGCTCTGCCCGCTGCTGGTCTATCCGGCCGGGCTCGGGCTGGTCGGCTCGGCGGTGGCGAACGCGATCGCGCAGACGCTCTCCGGCGTCCTGTTCGCGGCCGCGCTGGTGCGCGAGCGGGTCTCGCTGCGGCCCCGGCCCCGGGTGATCGGTCAGCAGCTCGTGCTCAGCCGGGACCTGCTGGTGCGCGGTGTCGCGTTCCAGGCCAGCTTCCTGTCCGCGACCGCCGTCGCGGCCCGCTTCGGCGCCGCCGCGGTGGGCGCGCACCAGATCGCCCTGCAACTGTGGTTCTTCACCGTGCTGGTGCTCGACGCGCTGGCCATCGCCGCGCAGTCGCTGGTCGGCGCCGCGCTGGGCGGCGGCGACGCGGCCGGCGCGCGGTTCCTGGCCCGCCGCGTCGCGCTGCTCGGCGGGCTGTGCGGCGTGGCCTTCGCGGTGCTGATCGCCGCCGGCGCCGGCGTCGTGCCGTCGTGGTTCAGCTCCGATCCGCAGGTACGCGAGCAGGCCATGACCGCCTGGCCCTGGTTCGTCGTGCTCCAGCCGATCGGCGGCGTGGTGTTCGCGCTCGACGGGGTGCTGATCGGCGCGGGCGACGTGCGCTACCTGCGCAACCTCACCATCGTGTGCGCGTTCGGCGGGTTCCTGCCGGCGATCTGGCTGGCGTACGGGCTGGAACTCGGGCTGGGCGGGATCTGGGCCGGGCTGACGCTGTTCGTGGTGCTGCGGCTGGCCGGCCTGCTGCTGCGGATGCGCTCGGGCGCGTGGGCGGTGGTCGGCGCGGTCCGCTGACGCCGGTCAGCAGGGCTGGAACGAACCGGGGCCGCCCATCCACGGCTCGACCACGAAGAAGCCCTCGTCCAGCCGGGCGCAGTCGACGTTGTTCGTGCTCGCCTGCGCGGAGACGAGCCAGAGCCCGCGCTTCGCCGCCGGCAACCCTTCGGGGTGGGGGACCTCCCAGACGACCCGGTCACGGATGGCGGCGATCCCGGCCCGGCCCGGTGTCGTCCGCGGCACGTCGAACGCGTACATCCAGACGTACTCTGTGGTGATCCGCAGGATCGGCCGGCCGTCGTCGCCGGTGACGGCCCGGTAGCGCATCTCACCCCGGACCCGGATCTCGTCCGCGCTGTCCTGCGAGCCGATCCGGGTGGCGTAGTTCACGAACGACAAGTCCTCGAAGTCGGTACGCAGCTGAGCGCGCGCGGCCGGCGCCAGCAGCGCCAGGAACGGCTCCGTGTCGCCGAGGATCATGGACAGGTCGAGCCGGGCCTGGACCAGCGCGGCCCGGACCCGGGTCAGCGCCGCGGCCACCTCGCGGGCGGTGAACGGCGGCCGCGCCGTGGCCTCCGGCAGGACGATCCCGGCCTCACCCACCGCGAAGTCCGCGCCGATGGTCCCCGCGAACAGGTCGCGCGGCTCGCCCACCCGGCTGAGCGGCACCGGCGACGGGCTGGCCTCGGCCGACGCCGCGGCGGCGGTGCCGGACCGCACCCGGTCCACGGTGACCCGGCCGAGCACGACAGTGCCGCCGATCAGCGCCAGCGCCAGCACCACCACGAAGGCGACGCGGCGCTTGCCGCGCTGCCGCGACCAGACCATGCGGAAGCGCTCGCCGCGGGTCAGCGGGACGTCCGCGTCCGCTCCGGTCATCCAGCTCGGCAGCTGGATCTCCGCGCCCCGGGAGGCGACGGCGTAGGGATCCGGCTCGGGCGGCGTGGTTCCGTCTTCGGTGCTCATGCGGCGTTCCAGAGGGGTGCAGGGCCAGGGGGCGCATGATCATTGCACTCCGCCGCCGATCCCGCTGTCCCGTTTCCGTGCCGGTCAGATCCGCCCCTGCCGGATCGCCCACCCGAGGTAGAGCGTGCCGACGACCAGCAGCGTCGCGGTCACCAGGACGAACACGAACGACCCGATCGCGGCCATCGTGGGGTGCCGCTCGCCGAACCGGGTCCGGCCCTGCCAGGCCCACATCCGGCGGCGCGCCGCCGCCAGCGCCGGCACACCGTCGACCAGGCCGGACAGGCGGCGGCCGAGCGTACGGCGGGGCGGCTCCGGATTGCGCATCCAGTCCGGCAGGTCGACCCGGGCGCGGTGCGGTGGCGGGGCGTCGCTCATCGAAAGGCTCCTACCGCGGGGTGGCGTGGTGAGGTGGGCGGGTCAGCAGGTGTCCGGCAGGTCGACCGTCTTGTCCGGGTCGAAGACCGCGTCCGGGTCCGGGTCGGCCGGACCGGCGAGCGAGGGCCGGCCCAGCGCGAGCAGCCCCTTGTCCAGCGCGACGCAGTCGATGTTGGAGGCGTACGAGTCGGCCCGCTCGATCCACAGCCCGGCGGAGGCGGTGGTCACGTCGGCCGGGTGCGGCATGCTCCACTTCACCGTGTCGTGGACCACCACCACGCCGGCGCCCGGGGCGGGGCGGGCGGTGGAGAACGCGTACGCCCAGACGAAGTTCGTGGTCACCTCCAGGATGCGGATGCCGTCCCGGTCCTTCGTCGCCCGGTAGCTGATCCGGCCCTTGACCCGGGGCTCGTCGTCGGTGAGCCGGGCGCCGGGGGCGAGCCGGGTCGAGTAGGTGCCCGCCTCGCCGGTGGGGAAGTCGTCCCGTACGCCGGCCCGCGCGTCCGGGGCGAACTGGCGGACCAGCCGCTCCGGGTTCTTCGCGGTGAAGAACGTGCGGTCCAGCCGGGCGGTGATCAGCGCCTTGCGTACCTTGGCCAGCGTGTCTGCCACCTGCTTCTCGGTGAACGCGCCGGTCCGCTTGGCCCGGGGCAGCGCGATCCCGGCCGTGCCCTCGGGGAAGCCGGCTGCCGGGGTGCCGTCGAACGGGCCGGCGGCCGGTGGCGGCGAGGCCGACGAGGACGCCTGCTCACCGACCGGCAGGCTCACCGTGGGGTGTTCGGCGGGCGGCTCCCGCCAGCGCTGGAAGCCCTGGTAGCCGAGGCCGCCGACGAGCCCGAAGAACGCGAGCAGCGCCAGCACGACCACGCCGCCGAGCAGCTTGCCGGAGTGCCCGCCGAGCGCGATCAGCAGGCGGTCGCCGCGGCCCGGCTCGACCTCGGGCGCGGGCTGGCGCAGCCACTCGGGTACCCGACCCAGCGTGTCCTCCGACGGGCGATCGGTGGCGTGGGGATCGGGGACGGAACGGTGATCGGTCATCGGACTTCCCGGGCAGACGGGGCGGGGGCGCACGATCTTGACACCCCGCCGAAGCAGGGCGGTATCCCCCGCAGGGAGGATCGGCGCCGTCTGGCAGGCTTGGCGGTCGTGAGCACAGACGGTCTGATCGTGGTCGACAAGCCCGGCGGCATGACGTCGCACGACGTCGTGGCCCGGATCCGCCGGCTGGCCCGTACCCGCCGGGTGGGGCACGGCGGCACGCTGGACCCGATGGCCACCGGCGTGCTGGTGATCGGGGTGGGCCGGGCGACCCGGCTGCTCACGTACGTGATCGGCGCCGGCAAGAGCTACGCCGCGACGATCCGGCTGGGGCAGGCCACCGTCACCGACGACGCCGAGGGCGAGGTGGTCGCGACCACCCCGGCCGGCGCGGTCACCGACGACGGGGTACGCGCCGCGCTGGCCGCCCTCACCGGCGAGATCGACCAGGTGCCGAGCGCGGTCAGCGCCATCAAGATCAACGGCCAGCGGGCGTACAAGCGGGTCCGTGACGGCGAGACGGTCGAGCTGCCCGCCCGCCGGGTCACCGTCTCCCGGCTGGACGTGCGGGACATCCGCCGGGACGTCCCGGACGTGGTGGACGTGGACGTGGAGGTGACCTGCTCGTCCGGGACGTACATCCGGGCGCTGGCCCGTGACGCGGGCGCCGCGCTCGGCGTCGGCGGCCACCTCACCGCGCTGCGCCGCACCGCGGTGGGCGGGTTCACGCTCGCCGAGGCGGCCACGCTCGACCAGTTGGAGCAGCGCGCGCCCGACGTGGTGAACCTGCCGCTGGACGCCGCCGCCGCGCGGTTCTTCCCGCGCCGGGACGCCACCGCCGACGAGACCCGGGTGCTCTCCCACGGCGGGCCGCTGACCCCGGCCGGGATCACCGGGCCGTACGCGGTCTTCGACCCGGCGGGCGGGCTGATCGCTATCGTCAGCGAGCGGGACGGTCGGGCCCGCGCGGAGATCGTGCTGGCCCCGGCCTGAACGGCGCGGGCGGACAGGGGAGGAACGGCATGCAGCGGTGGCGGGGGTACGAGGCGGCGCCCGGCGGCTGGGGACGCTCGGTGGTCACCATCGGCGTCTTCGACGGCGTGCACCGGGGGCACCAGGCCACCATCGGGCACACCGTGGCGCGCGCCCGGGAACTGGGCGTCAAGTCGGTGGTGGTGACGTTCGACCCGCACCCGGCCGAGGTGGTGCGCCCGGGCTCGCACCCGGCGGTGCTCACCGAGCCGGCGCGCAAGGCCGAGCTGATCGAGGCGCTCGGCGTGGACGTGCTCTGCGTGGTGCCGTTCACGGTCGAGTTCTCCCGGCTGCCACCCGAGGCGTTCGTGCACGACGTCCTGGTCGAGCACCTGCACGCCGCGCTCGTGGTGGTCGGCGACAACTTCCGGTTCGGGCATCGGGCGGCCGGGGACGTGCCGCTGCTGGAACGGCTCGGCCGCACCTTCGGCTTCGCCGTCGAGGGGGCGCCGCTGGTCGCCGAGGCGGGGACGGTCTTCTCCTCCACGTACATCAGGTCCTGCGTCGACGCGGGCGACGTGGGCGCGGCGGCGGCGGCGCTCGGCCGCCCGCACCGGGTCGAGGGCGTGGTGGTCCGCGGCGACCAGCGCGGACGTGAGCTGGGTTACCCCACCGCCAACCTGCTGACCCACAGGTACGCGGCGGTGCCCGCCGACGGCGTGTACGCGGCCCGCCTGGTGCGCCGCGACGGCGAACCGCTCGCCGCGGCCGTGTCGATCGGCACCAACCCGACGTTCTCCGGCCGGGAACGGCGGGTGGAGGCGTACGCGCTGGACTTCACCGGCGACCTGTACGGCGAGCGGCTGGCCCTGGACTTCGTGGCGCACCTGCGCGAGCAGCGGACGTACGACGCGATCGAGCCGCTGGTGGCCCAGATCGCCGAGGACGTGGAGCGCACCCGCCGGGCGGTGTCCTGACCCGCTCGGGCGACCTTGACCGGCCGTCCGGCCCGGGGGCTGGTAGGCTGGCGGAGACGTCGGCTGACCGACGGGGGCCTCGCGTGCCTGCACGACGCCGCGGGTGCGAGGAACCGGTCCGTTGCACCGGTCACCACGACCGCTCCGGACCTCATCGAATGACCCACGAAACAGGGAGAACATGGCGCTCGACCAGGAAGCCAAGGCCAAGATCCGCCAGGAGTACGCGACCGCCGAGGGCGACACCGGCTCGCCCGAGGTGCAGGTCGCGGTCCTGACCAAGCGGATCGCTGAGCT
>NZ_JAGPXV010000338.1:0-6419 GCF_018070405.1 Micromonospora sp. D75 | reverse complement strand
GGACCCGGCCCGGGTGCACCCGATGCCGGCGTCCGACGGCCCGGCCGGTGACGACCCGGAGGCGGCCGCCGCCGGGTACGCGCGGGAGCTGGCCGCCGCCGCCCGGCCCGGGAACGCGATCGTGCCGCACTTCGACGTGCTGATGCTCGGCGTCGGCGAGGACGGGCACGTGGCGTCGGTGTTCCCGGAGCACCCGGTGCACCACGACAACCGCCCGGTCAGCGCGGTACGGGGCAGCCCGAAGCCGCCGCCGGTGCGTACCACGCTGACCCTGCCGACGATCAACACGGCCGAGGAGGTGTGGCTGATCGCCGCCGGGGCGGACAAGGCCCGGGCGGTGGGCATGGCGCTGGCCGGGGCCGGGCCGGTGCAGTTGCCGGCCGCCGGGGTGCAGGGCGTCTCCCGTACGCTCTGGCTGCTCGACCGGGCCGCGGCGGCCAACGTGCCGCCGCGCCTGCGCAGCCTCCGCTGAGGTGTAAGGAAGGGCCCCTTCTTAACGTCTCCGGTAGAGAAGGGGCCCCTTCTTAACGCCTCGGCTCAGGCGCGGCCACGACGTCGGCGCAGCGCGTCGAGGGCCTCGGCGAGCAGCGCCTCCCCCTCCTCCGGCGTGCGCCGCTCCTGCACGTACGCCAGGTGGGTCTTGTAGGGCTCGGCGCGCTGGCGGCCCGGCGGGTCGCCCGGGTCGGGGCCGGCTGGCTCCCCGCAGCGGGGGCACTCCCAGGCGGCCGGCGTCTCCGCCTCGGCGGCGATCAGGAACTCGACCCGGTGCCCGTGGCGGCACCAGTAGACGACCGGGCGGCGCGGCGCGGGCTCCACGCGCTGGTCGAAGCGCTCGGGGGCGGACCCGATCCGGGTGCCGCGGATGACGTTGTTGCTGGGCACGGTTGCTCGCTCCCTGTCGTCGGAGGGGACCGCCGCCGGAGGGGGTGGGCGACGGGCGACGCGCGGAGAAACAAAACTGCGCGCGGTCCGTGACGGACCGCGCGCAGATTGTACGCTTCTCAGCGCCGACTCAGGTGCCGTTGGCCATCTGCAACCGCAGCCAGAGCCCGAGCCCGATGATGCAGGCGAACCAGACGATTCCCACCAGAACGGTGTAGCGGTCGAGGTTCTTCTCGGCCACGGACGAACCGGCCAGGCTGGAGCTGACGCCGCCGCCGAACATGCTCGACAACCCGCCGCCCTTACCGCGGTGCAGGAGGATCAGCAGGACGAGCAGCACGCTGGTGATGACCAGCAACGTGATCATCGTGTAGGCGAACCAGATCGGCATGGCGGGGGTCAGTCCTCTCGTTGCGATCACTGCCCGGACCTGTCGGGCACTGCGGCACCGACCGGTGGACGGGCAGCGTCAAGGATAGCGAGCGATCAGCGGGCGGTGTGCTCCGGGAACCGGCAGATCTGCGCGAACTCCTCCGCGTCCAGGCTGGCGCCCCCGACCAGGGCCCCGTCCACGTCCGGCTGCGCCATGATCGCGGCGACGTTCGACGCCTTGACCGACCCGCCGTACAGGATCCGGACCTGCTCGGCGGTGCCCTCGTCGTAGGTCTCGGCGATGCGCTTGCGCACCGCGCCGCAGACCTCCTGGGCGTCCTCCGGCGTGGCCGTCTTGCCGGTGCCGATCGCCCAGACCGGCTCGTACGCGACGACGACCTTGGTGACCTGCTCGGCGGTGAGCCCCTTCAGCGCGCCGTCGAGCTGGTCGCAGCAGTGCCGCACCTGCCCCGACTGTTCCCGGACCTCCAGGCCCTCGCCGATGCAGAGGATCGGGGTGAGCCCGTTCGCCAGCGCCGCCGACACCTTCGCGTTGACCAGCGCGTCGTCCTCGTGGTGGTACTGCCGCCGCTCGGAGTGGCCGACCACCACGTAGCCGCAGCCCAGCTTCGCCAGCATCGGCCCGGCGATGTCGCCGGTGTACGCGCCGGACGGATGCGGCGACAGGTCCTGCGCGCCGTAGCCGATCAGCAGCTTGTCGCCGTCCACAGCGGTCTGCACCGTACGCAGGTCGGTGAAGGGCGGCAGCACCACGCACTCGACGTCGGTGAGCTGCTTCTCGTTCAGGCTCGCGGCCAGCTTCTGCACCAGCAGGTTGGCCTCGAGGTGGTTCAGGTTCATCTTCCAGTTGCCGGCCATCAGCGGCCGGCGGGTCGTGCTCGCCATTCAGTTCTCCAGAGCCGCGATGCCGGGGAGGGTCTTGCCCTCCAGGTATTCCAGGGAGGCGCCACCGCCGGTGGAGATGTGCCCGAACGAGGACTCGTCCAGGCCCAGCGCGCGCACCGCCGCGGCCGAGTCGCCGCCACCGACCACGCTGAACGCGTCGGCCTTGGTGATCGCCTCGGCCACGCCCCGGGTGCCGTTGGCGAACGCCGCCATCTCGAACACGCCCATCGGGCCGTTCCAGAAGATGGTCTTCGCCTGCGACAGCGCGGCCGCGAAGCCGGCCACCGTCTCCGGGCCGATGTCCAGGCCCAGCCGGTGGCTGGGGATGCCGTCGGCGGGCACGGTGTCGTGCGCGGCGTCCGGCGCGAACGCGTCGGCGGCCACCACGTCGACCGGGAGCATGATCTTGCCGGGCGCGCGCTCCATCAGGTTGCGGCAGGTCTCGACCATGTCCTTCTCCAGCAGCGACGTGCCCACCTCGTGGCCCTGGGCCTTGAGGAAGGTGAAGCACATCCCGCCGCCGATGAGCAGCCGGTCCACGGTCGGCAGCAGCGCCTCGATCACGGCCAGCTTGTCGGAGACCTTCGAGCCGCCCAGCACCACCACGTACGGCCGCTCCGGGGAGCCGGTGAGGCGGCTGAGCACCTCGACCTCGCGCAGCACCAGCCGGCCGGCGAAGTGCGGCAGCCGGGCCGGCACGTCGTGCACGCTGGCGTGCTTGCGGTGCACAGCGCCGAACGCGTCGTCCACGTAGGCGTCGCCGAGCGCGGCGAGCTGGTCGGCGAACGCGCCCCGCTCCGCGTCGTCCTTGCTGGTCTCGCCCTTGTTGAACCGCAGGTTCTCCAGCAGCGCCACCTGGCCGTCGGCCAGGTCGGCCACGGTGGACCGCGCCGAGTCACCGACGGTGTCCTCGGCGAAGTGCACCGGGACGCCGAGCAGCTCACCGAGCCGCCCGGCGACCGGGCGGAGGCTGAACTGCGGGTCCGGCGCGCCCTTCGGGCGGCCCAGGTGCGAGCAGACGACCACCTTCGCGCCGGCCTGCACCAGCGCGCTCAGCGTCGGCAGGACGGCCCGGATCCGGCCGTCGTCCGTGATCTCACCGGTCTGCTTGTCGAGCGGGACGTTCAGGTCGGCGCGCACCAGCACGCGCCGACCCGACACCCCCTCGGCGAGCAGGTCGTCGAGGTTGCGGATGCTCACAGCGAGCTACCGACCAGCTTGACCAGGTCCACCAGGCGGTTCGAGTAGCCCCACTCGTTGTCGTACCAGCCGACGACCTTGACCTGGTTGCCGATCACCTTGGTCAGCGGCGCGTCGAAGATGCACGACGCCGGGTCGGTCACGATGTCGGCGGAGACGATCGGGTCCTCGTTGTAGGTGAGGATGCCCCGCAGCGGGCCCTCGGCGGCGGCCTTGAGCGCCGCGTTGACCTCGTCCACAGTGGTCTCCCGGCCGACCGTGACGGTCAGGTCGGTGGCCGAGCCGGTCGGGATCGGCACGCGCAGCGCGTAACCGTCCAGCTTGCCCTTCAGCTCCGGCAGCACCAGGCCGATCGCCTTCGCGGCGCCGGTCGAGGTCGGCACGATGTTCAGCGCGGCGGCGCGGGCCCGGCGCAGGTCCTTGTGCGGCGCGTCCTGCAGGTTCTGGTCCTGCGTGTACGCGTGGATGGTGGTCATCAGGCCCTGCTGGATGCCGAACGTGTCCTGCAGCACCTTCGCCATCGGCGCGAGGCAGTTCGTGGTGCAGGAGGCGTTCGAGATGATGTTGTGCTTGGCCGGGTCGTACTGGTCCTGGTTGACGCCCATGACCACGGTGACGTCCTCGTTCTTCGCCGGCGCGGAGATGATGACCTTCTTGGCCCCGCCGTCGAGGTGCGCCTTCGCCTTGGTGCCGTCGGTGAAGAAGCCGGTGGACTCGATGACGACGTCCGCGCCGACCTCGCCCCACGGCAGGTTCGCCGGGTCCTTCTCGGCGTACGCCTTGATGGTCTTGCCGCCCACGGTGATCTCGTCGGCGGTGGCCTTCACCTCGTGCGGGAGGCGGCCCAGGATGCTGTCGTACTTGACAAGGTGGGCGAGCGTCGCGTTGTCGGTCAGGTCGTTGACCGCCACGACCTCGATGTCAGCGCCGGACGCCAGCACTGCCCGGAAGAAGTTGCGGCCGATCCGGCCGAAGCCGTTGATGCCAACCCGGATGGTCACAGGTCCCATCTCCTCGCGTTCTGGTCCGCCGGCGCCAGACCGGGGCCGGCGGAGGTGTGTGCGCCGACCGTTGGAGCCGGCCGTCGACATGTCATCTCGGCCACCCCGCCGCGGTCACGGAGACCTGACCGCCCGAGGCGGTGAGCACGGCGAGGGATGCCTGTGCGCGGCCCCCTTGCCGTACGCAGCGACCATATCCGAGCGTGCGGCGTCGCGCTGCGGCGGGTGGTGATCCCGCTCGCGTGCTCGCCGCCCGAGTCCTATCAGACCACGAGCATGTCGGGCGTGACTGCCGCTTCCGTATCCGGGATGCCCAGGTCGCGGGCGCGCTTGTCGGCCAGCGCGAGCAGCCGGCGGATCCGGCCGGCGATGGCGTCCTTGGTCAGCGGCGGCTCGGCGAGCGCGCCCAGCTCCTCCAGGGACGCCTGACGGTGCTCCAGCCGCAGCCGGCCGGCCGAGGTCAGGTGGTTGGGCGCGTCGTCGGCGAGGATCTCCAGCGCGCGGGTCACCCGGGCGGCGGCGGCCACCGCGGCCCGGGCCGAGCGGCGCAGATTGGCGTCGTCGAAGTTGGCCAGCCGGTTGGCGGTGGCGCGCACCTCCCGGCGTACCCGCCGCTCCTCCCAGGCCAGCACGCTGGAGTGCGCTCCTATGCGGGTGAGCAGCGCGGCGATCGCGTCGCCGTCCTTGACCACCACCCGGTCCACGCCGCGCACCTCGCGGTTCTTCGCGGTGATGCCGATGCGGCGGGCCGCGCCGACGAGCGCCAGCGCCGACTCCGGGCCGGGGCAGGTGATCTCCAGCGCGCTGGAACGGCCCGGCTCGGTCAGCGAGCCGTGCGCCATGAACGCGCCCCGCCAGGCCGACACGGCGCAGCAGACGTTCGCGGCCACCACGTGCGGCGGCAGGCCACGCACCGGGCGGCCCCGCACGTCGAGCAGGCCGGTCTGCCGGGCGAGCGCCTCGCCGTCCTTGACCACCCGCACGATGAAGTGGCTGCCCTTGCGCAGGCCGCCGGAGGCGAGCACGTGGATCTCGCTCGGGTAGCCGTAGACCTCGGCCACCTCCCGCCGCAGCCGGCGGGCCACCGCGCCGGTGTCCAGCTCCGCCTCGACCACGACGCGGCCGGACACGATGTGCAGGCCGCCGGCGAAACGCAGCAGGGCGGCCATCTCCGCCCGCCGACAGCAGGGCTTGGGCACGTCGACCCGACTCAGCTCGTCCTTGACCGCAGCCGTCATCGCCATAGTGCGCCCCCTCACGGACCGGTTCCGGCGTGTCGCCGGTGATTACGTACGTGTCTAACGATCGGCGCGCAGGACAGGCACCAGCGCGGCGCCCAGTGCGGCTGGATCATGACGGGGCGTGCCGTCGAGGACGGCGACGGGAGCGAGGACCAGCCGGGCACCAAGCGATTCTGCCGCACGTTCGACCGCCGCGGGATCACCCACCGCCGTGGAGTCCGCCAGCACCCGGTCCACCTTCAGCTCGGGCAGATAGCGCCGCAGCGTGTCCAGATGGTCGGGCAGGGAGAGCCCCGAGGTCTCCTTCTCCGCCACCAGGTTGAGCGTCACCAGCCGCCGCGCCGGACTGGAGACGATCGCGTCGGCCAGGCCCGGCACCAGCAGGTGCGGCAGCACGCTCGTGTACCAGCTGCCCGGCCCGAAGATCAGCCAGTCCGCGGCGCGTACCGCTGTCACCGCCTCGGCGCACGCGGCCGGCGCGGGTGGGTTGAGCCGCAGCGACTCGACGGTGCCCGGGGTGACCGCGACCTGGTGCTGCCCGCGCACGGTGGACACCTCGTCCGGATGGGCCGGGTCCGCGCCGCGGACCCGGGCCTCGATGCCCACCGGCTGACGGGACATCGGCAGCACCCGCCCCACCGCGCCGAGCATCGCGCCCGCGTGGTCGAGCGCGGCCACCGGATCGCCGAGCAGCTCGGTCAGGCCGTGCAGCAGCAGGTTGCCGACCGCGTGGCCGGCGAGCGAGTCGCCGGCGCGGGCGGCCGGAACCGGCGCGGCGAGCGTTGGCGGGGGCGGCGTCGCGGTGGTGAAGCGGTAC
>NZ_JAGPXV010000337.1:0-6426 GCF_018070405.1 Micromonospora sp. D75 | reverse complement strand
GCAGGTCGCGCGGATGCAGCCCACCGGTGAGCACGTCCTGCCACAGGTCGCCCTGGTTGCGCAGCTCCCGAGCCAGGTCGGCGAGTCCGGCCTCGCCCGGGTCACCGACGGTGGCCCGGCCGACAGCCGTGGCCCAGGCGGCGAGCGAGCGGCGCACCACGGCGGCCGAGTACGGCGGCAGCACGCTCGCCAGCTCGTCCAGCCACCTGCCGATCTGGAGGTGCCGGCCACTGAACCGGCCCGGGAGCCGGTCGGCGTCGCCGCGCCGTACGGTGTCGGCGAGCGAGCGCCCGAGCCGGTACGCCACACCCACCCGGTGGTTCGTCGCCATCGTCCAGCGCAGCACGTCGATGTTGAGGTCGTCGAGCGCCCGCAGCAACGGGTCCCGGTCGGCGCCGGTGGCGCGGCGGGCGGCGGCGGTGGACGGCACGGTACGGCCCGCCGGGGTCAGCGGCGCGATCTGGGCCAGCGCCACGTCCACGCCGTCCAGGTACATGCCGAGCCGGTGCCACCCGGCCAGCTCGGTCAGGTTCGACAGCTTCGGCGGCGCGGCCACCGGCCGGTTCCCGCCGTCGGTCAGGTCGGCGGTCCGCGCGTGGTGGTAGGCGTCCGCCATCGACCAGCCGAGTCGCAGCGCGGTGACCACCGCGGTCCGCTCGTCCCGTGGTGTCCCGTGCTCCTCGTCGCGCCGCTCCCGCGTCGCGGTGCTCACCGCCCGACCTCCCGTGTCACCGGATCAGTCGAGCGTAAAGCCGTTTTTGCCCGTCTATGACCGTTTCGGGCCCACCCTGCCGGCCAGCAGGCCGCGCGGACGGATCGAGCGGACCGCCTCGGCCGCCGCCCCCTCGGCACGCAGGATGTGGTTCGCCGCGATGATCCCGGTGGCCGCCGACCGTTCCATCAACGCGCTCGGGAACTCCGTGCGGATGCCGTCCCCGGCCAGGTAGAGGCCCGCCGCGTCGGTCTCCACCCCCGGACGGCCGGCGTGGCTGCCAGGCGTGAACGCCGGGGCCTGCGCCTCGACCCGGGCGCGCAACTCGCGTACCCGCAGATCGGCCACCTCCGGCCAGAGCGCGGTCAGCTCCCGCAGCATCCGGGCGGCCAGCTCGTCGGCCGGCACGTCCGGCTCGCAGGCGTACGCGTGCAGCTCCACCACCGAGCCGCCGGTCCGCTCCGCCCAGCGGCGGGGCTCGTCCTCCAGCCGGTGGTAGAGCGTCACCGAGTCCAGCGTGGGCTGCCGGGAGACGCCACTGAACACCGCCCGGTCCGGGCGGACGTCCCCGTCCATCCAGTACCGCGCCACCGCGTACGGCGGCCCGGGTGTGCCGAACGCGGGCATCCGCGCCACCAGCTCGGGCGCCGCCGCGACCAGGCCGGGCGAGGCGCCGACCAGCGCGGCGAGCGCCGGCGGGTCCACCGCGAGCACCACGTGCGGCGCCTCCCAGACGTCGCCGTCCGCGCCGGTGACGCGCCAGCCCGCCGGGGTACGGTCCAGCCGGGCCGCCGGAGCGCCGGTCAGCACCCGGCCGCCGTGCTTCTCCACGTGCCGGGTCAGCGGCTCCCAGATCGCCGTCGCGTAGTCCCGGTCCGGGCAGTCGAACGCCAGCCCCTCCGGGTTGCCGAGCAGGTAGAAGTGGAACTGCGCGATCATCTCGGCGGCCGACATCTCCGCCTCGTGGTTGAAGAACGAGTGCGAGAAGACCTCGAAGAGCATGGCCCGCGCCCGGTCCGGCAGGCGCAGCGAGGTGAGCAGCTCGTCGGCAGTGCGCTCGTCGAACTCCTCGTAGGTGCGCACCGGGTCGTAGGTGAGCAGCGGCAGCGCGGCGTCCCGATCCATCGTGCGCAGGTCCGCCAGGCGCAGGCTCGGACTGCGCAGCAGCAGCGCCAGCAGGTTCGCCGGCGGCGCGGGCGGCAGCTTGCCGAACTCCTCCGTGGGCCACTGCTCGGACAGGATCGGGTACCCCGGAATCGGCTTGAGGAAGCCCAGCGCCGGGTCGACGCGGCGCAGGATCGACCGCCAGTTCCAGTACTGCCGGAAGAACGCGTGGAAGCCGTGCTCGTTGCGCTGGACGCCGTCGGGCAGCTCCTCCGGCCAGGCGCCGAGCCGGCCGCCGAGGTGCGGCGCGGCCTCCAGCACGGTCACCGCCACTCCGCGCTCGGCCAGCACCACCGCCGCCGACATGCCGGCGATGCCGCCGCCGACCACGAGTGCCGCGACCGGTCGCGACACGCGGGGAGCGCCACCGCCGCCCGGGTCCACCACGTGCTCGCGTACGCCGATCAAGCGACCTACCACTTGCGACAGACTCACGGGGGCATCCTTCAGTCGGTGGTCCCCCCAGTCTGCCCGAGGTGAAAGGAAGGGGCCCTTCTTAACGCATACGGATGTGCGGGGGCCCTTCTTAACGCCGGGCGGCCCGGTTACGTCCGCGCCGCGCGCCGGCCGCCCGCGCGCCGAGTGCGCCGCGCGGCGGCGTGGGGGAGGTGTTAACAAGGGGCCCTTCCTCTACCGGAGGTGTTAACAAGGGGCCCTTCCTTTCACGGCAGGCAGTGGCGGGGGCGGTCGGAGGGGGGCCAGACGTACTCCAGGTCGGGGGAGACGTCGGTGAACAGCCGCGCATAGTGGACCGGGTCCTTGCGCAGCAGCGACGACCGGTGGCTGCGGTGCAGGTCGTCGCGGCCCAGCCAGGGCGGCAGCTCACCGGCGGCGGCCAGCTCGTCCTGGGTGCGGATCACGGCGATGCCGCAGGCGGTGGCGAGGTCGGTGGCGAGCGTGCCGGCGCAGGTGTCGGCCCGGCCGGGCTCGCACCACACCGCGCACATGTCCAGCCCGTACCGGGTCAGCGCCTCCTCGTACCCGGCCCACATCTTCACCGCGGGATGGTTGCGCCAGCCGTAGTCCGGCCGGGTCAGGCCGCGCAGCACCTGGATCGTCTCCACGCGCTGCTTGCCCAGCCGCTTCTGGTCCAGCGTCCGGGCGCTGGCCAGGAAGTCCGGATACGGCAGGAACGTCTGCATGCCGGTGCTCTACCCGTACCCGGCCACGCCATGCGTTCATGATCGAGGGGGCTGCGCGTACCGCGAGCGGCTGACTACCATCCGGACATGGCCGAGCCCCTGCGTGACCGCGCACGCCGCGCGACCGGCTGGCGGCTCCGGATGAACGGGGACGAACGCCCCCACTTCGTGGTGTGCGGCTCCGATCCGCTCGCCTACTGGGTGGTCCGGTCGCTGCTCGCCACCGAGGCAGCGGCCGACGGGCGGGTGCGGGTCACGCTCGTGGTGCCGGCCCGCCGCCGGTCCGAGGGCCCGGACGGGCGGGACGTGCCGGGGGTACGGGTCGTCACCGCCGAACGCCTCGACGAGGCGGCGTTCCGCCGGGCCGGGCTGGCCGGCGCGGCCGGGCTGGCGCTGCTGAACCAGGACGACGTGGGCAACATGCACGCCGCGCTCTGCGCCCAGGAGGTCGAGTCCCGGCTGCGCCTGGTGGTGCGCATGTTCAACACCAACCTGGCGGACGGGCTGCGCCAGCTCTTCCCGGACTCGGCGGTGCTCTCCGACGCCTCGATGGCCGCGCCCGCCTTCGTCGCCGCAGCGCTGGGCGAGGTGGCGCCGACCCACTTCCGGCACGCCGGGCGCACGCTGTACGTGGCGCGGCGCGACGACGTACGCCCGCAGGACGTGGTCTGCGGCCTGGCCGTCACCACGGACCCGGACCTGGTCCGGGTGCTGCCCGCCGACGAGGCCGCGGCCGACGTGGTACTGGCCGAGGCGACCGGCCGGCCGGCGGGCACGGAGGTGGCCGCGCGGCGGCTGGTGCGGGCGCGGCGGCGACGGCAGCCGGCGGCGGTGCTGCTGCGCGCGGTCCGCCACTTCGCCACCCGCAAGATCGGCATCGCGGTGCTGGTGCTGCTCGGGGTGATCGCGGTGCTGGGCTGGCTCAACGCGCGGGCCGCCGACGTCAGCTGGAGCGAGGCGGTCTACCTGACGCTGGTCACCACGCTCACCGGCCAGGACCCGGACGTCAACAAGCCGGTCGCCGCCCAGGTCATGCAGGTGGTGCTCAACCTGGCCGGGCTGGCGCTGATCCCGCTGATCACGGCCGCCGTGGTCGACGGCGTCGTAAACGCCCGGCTGGCGCTGCACGCCGGGCGGGTCCAGCCGGACCGCTCCGGGCACGTGGTGCTGGTCGGGCTGGGCAACATCGGCACCCGGGTGATGGCCCAGCTGCACGACTTCGGCGTCGAGGTGGTGGCGATCGACAAGAACGCGGACGCGCGGGGCGCCGCGCTGGCGCACCGGCTGGGGGTGCCGTTGATCGTCGGCGACGCGGGCCGGGAGGAGACGCTGCGGTCCGCGTCCGTCGACACCTGCCAGGCGCTGGTGGTGGTCTCCACCGACGACGGGACGAACCTGCGTGCCGCGCTGATCGCCCGGTCGCTCGACCCGGACCTGCGCGTGGTGCTGCGGCTGTTCGACGGCGACTTCGCCGAGCGGATCCAGCAGGCGTTCGGCATCGGCATCTCGCGCAGTGTGTCCTATCTGGCCGCGCCGTCGTTCGCGGCGGCGCTGCTGGACCGCGCGGTCGTCGCCACCATCCCGGTCGACCGGCACGCGCTGCTGGTCACCGAGGTGCCGGTGGTGGCGGGCTCACCGCTGGACGGGCGTCCGCTGAGCGCGGTGGCCCGGCCCGGCGAGGTACGCCTGCTCGCGTACACCCGGCCGAACCAGAAAGCCGACTGGACGGCCGATCCGCGGATGGTGATCCAGGCCGGTGACCGGTTGACTGTGGTGGCCCGGCGGGCCGGGCTGACCGCGCTGCTGCGGGAGACCACGCCCGCGCCGCCGCCGGCGCCCGCCGGTCCACCCGCCGCGCGCCGGCCGGAGGAGTGACCGGCCGCGTCAGGCAGGTCGCCGACGGCGGCGGACCGTGTATCCGAGTGCGCCGAGCGCGAGCACGCCGACCCCGGCGAGCCCGCTCGGCAGCGGCAGGTTGCCCGCCAGCACCAGGCAGCCGACCAGCCCCAGCGCGGCGAGCACCCGGGCTGGTACGCGGCGGGCCGGGTCCGGGCCGAGCGTCAGCGCCGCCGCGTTGGTGATCGCGTAGTAGACCAGCACGGTGCAGCTGGAGAAGCCGATCGCGCCCCGGACGTCGCCGACCGCGACGACGGCGATCACCACGGCGGCCACGGCCAGCTCGGCGCGGTGCGGCACCCGGTGGCGCGGGTGCACCGCCGCGAGCACGCGCGGCAGGTCCCGGCGGCGGGCCATCGCCAGCGAGGTGCGACCGACGCCCGCGAGCAGCGACAGCAGCACCCCGGTCACCGCGACGGCCGCGCCGGCCCGGACCAGCCAGGCCAGCCCCGGGTGCCCGGTGGCGGTCACCACCTCGACCAGCGGCGCGTCCGTGGACGCCAGCCGGTCGGCGCCCAGCACGCCGAGCGCGACCACCGCCAGCGTCAGGTAGATCGCCAGCACCGCGCCGAGCGCCAGCGGCACCGCGCGGGGGATGGTGCGCTCCGGGTCGCGTACCTCCTCGCCCAGCGTGGCGATCCGCGCGTACCCGGCGAACGCGAAGAACAGCAGCCCGGCGGCGGTGAGCACACCGCGTGCCCCGAGGTCGGCGGGGGCGGTGAGCCGGTCGGCCGCCACCTGCGGGGCGCCGGTCACCGCCACCACGGCGAGCACTGTGAGCACCAGCGCGACCAGCACCCGGGTGGCGGCGGCGGTCTTGCCGATGCCGCGCAGGTTCACCACCGTCACCGCCACCACCGCGAGGACGGCGACGAGCCGCGCCCGCCCCGGCCACAGGTACGCCCCGACGGTCAGCGCCATGGCCGCGCAGCTCGCGGTCTTGCCGACCACGAAGCCCCAGCCGGCCAGGAAACCGGCGAACGGGTGCAGCCGTTCCCGGCCGTAGACGTAGGTGCCGCCGGACTCGGGGTAGCGGGCGGCGAGCCGGGCCGAGCTGGTGGCGTTGCAGTAGGCGATGAAGCCGGCGACCGCCAGCGCGACCAGCAGACCGACGCCGCCGGCTGCCGCCGCGGCGGGGGCGAAGACCACGAAGACGCCCGCGCCGAGCATCGAGCCGAGACCGATGACGACCGCGTCGGGTACGCCGAGTCGCCGCGCCAGTTGTTCCACACCGGCAGCCTAGGAGCGTGCGGTGAACAGCGGGTGCGGTCGCCCGGTCAGCCCGGCGCGGACCAGTCGACCGGCCGCCGCCAGTCGCCGAGCCGGCGCGGCAGCGGCAGGTCGTCCCAGGGCACCCGGCGCAGCAGCCGGTCCAGCAGCAGGCCGAGCAGCAGACCGGCGATCGAGTCGGTGAGCCAGTGCCAGCCCAGGTAGACGGTGGTGCAGAAGACCACCGCCGGGGGCACCACCCGGACCACGGTGACCAGCCGGGGCGGCACGGTCCGGCCGACC